>CAZDQE010000068.1:0-11487 GCA_964507395.1 uncultured Eubacteriales bacterium
GTGCTTTTCGATGTCGGCAACAAGCGCAAACTGCGTTCTTGCACGCACAAGATTGTGTTCGGGGTAATCTGTATGGAAATATGTATCGCCGTCAAGGTAGTCTGTAAGGAATCTCATGCCGCATTCAAATGTAAGAAGCTTTGCGGAAAAAGCAAGGTTTTCCGCCTCGGCAGGAGTCAGGCTTTTTCCTGCAGTTGAAAGATAACCCTCGGTGTAAGCCCTGTAAAGCTCAATGTTCAGCTTCATTTTTGATGCATCTTTTTCATCTTCTGCAGCAGTTCCTGCGCCGGAACGTATAGCATCGCCGAAATCATAAAGAGAAAGACCGGGCATAACTGTGTCAAGGTCAAGAATACAAAGACCTTTGTTTGACTGGTTATCAAACATAATATTGTTGATTTTTGTATCGTTGTGAGTAACTCTGATGGGAAGCTTTCCTTCAGCGATAAGGTTTACAAGCTTTTCCGAATCATTCTTTCTCTGAAGGACGAAATCAATTTCTTCTTTTACATTGTCCTTTCTGCCTGATTTGTTGTTTTCAAGAGCAATAAGGAAATTAGCGAAACGCTGTTTTGTATTGTGAAAATCGGGAATGGTTTCGTGAAGACTTTCACCGGGGAAATCTGCAAGCTTGCTCATGAAATCGCCGAATGCTGCACCTGCATTGAAGAAAACCTGAGGATTTTCAATTGTGTCACAGGAATATGCATCAGTAATGAAATTAACACATCTCCAGAAAGAGCCGTCAGCCATAACATGATAGGGCTTTCCGTCCTTTGCAAAAACTGCATGAAGAGCTTCTCTTTCCGTATCACCGCCTGCTTCCTCAATTTTCTTTGCAAGATGGCGGGTGACATTTACCATGTTTTCCATAAGCTCCACAGGTGTTTTAAAAACGCTTGTGTTGATTCTCTGAGCAATAAACTGCTTGTTTTTGCCGTTAATATCAAACTGAAGAGCAAATGTTGTGTTGATATGACCTGCTGTAATGTGTCTGTAGCCTGTATAAGTGCCTTCAAATTCGTAAGAAGAGAGAATTTCGCTGATGTACTGTTCGTTTATCATTTATGAGCCACTCCTTATGTTAATTGTAGTATTTATTCATTTTCTCAGAACAGATTTTCTTTGTATCCTTTTCCTCAAACGGGGGAGGATTGAAGGTGAGAATTACACCCTGCTCAAAACGTGCCATGTCGCTGTAGAAGGAATTTGATACAAATGCATCTCTGTCCATGTATTGCTTTCTTGATTTTTCCTGAAAACCGAGGAATTTAAACTGACCTGAAAGATGCTCGAAGAATTTTTCCCATCGTACTCTCTGGTAGCAGGGCAGGAAGTTTCCGAGAGCCTGCCAACCGTAATCGTAACGCTGATTGTCCTCGGTCATCGGTCCCCAGAGTCCGACAGATGCAATAAAGTTGATAATGAAAAACGTAAGCTCATTGTCATTTACGGCGATTTTCTTAAGCTCGTCAATGTAGCATGCTGCGTTGAAATACCTGTTCGTAACAAGCATATCATTTACGTCGTCCATAATTCCAAGGAATTTCTGAGCTTTTTCGTTCAAGGCATCCATGCTTCTGTCTCTGTAAAGAACGGTGATTTCCTTGTGAAGGAAGAAAGCATCATTGTCAAGAAGCTGTTTTGCAATATTCACAAGGTCATATTTAAAGCCTTCCGTGTCGGAATCAAGACTTTCGAGCGAACGGTAAATTTTAAGCAGGTCACTGTTTTCGTAGAGCGGCTCAACTCTGTCATAAAGACCTGTGTGCTTGAGATTAAGCTGAGGTCTTGTGCATATTGCAGAGCCTACGGGAACAGCACTGTGTTCCTCTGAATAGCAGGTTTTAAGGTAAAGAGCGATTCTCTCACTGCTCTTGTCATCAGTTTTTCCGTAACGTGCAATTTCGTATTTGCTGTACCAATTATCAAGATTTATTTTTCCGCTTTCTGTGAGAATATCAAAGGAAAGTGAGAAAAACATGGGATTCTGTCTCAGCGATTCGGGGAAAAGTCCGGCGCCGACACAGTTTGAGCATTTTGCTTTGCATTCAGCATAAGGATTTTCTGCAATTTCCGCAATGTCGCCCTGCATGCTGTTGTGGGCGTTGTTGTGCTGAGAATTTCCGATAATAAATTCATGTCCTGAGAAAAAGTCTGTTCTCTCATGCATCGAAGAGTCAATGTCAAAAACAAGAACGCCGCACCTGTTTATTCTGTTTACAAATTCTTTTCTGTAGCCTTCGCTTGTGAAAACGAGAGTTGCGTCCTCATTAAAAAAGTCCATAGCTCTGTCAAGCTCTCTTGCGGCATTTTCAAGGTAAGCGATTTCCTTTTTCTTGGTGCCGACAGACGATGCACAAAGCTGGTTGCAGAGAAAATAATCTGAGTGACCGATGTATTCTTCCTGTACCTCAAGGTATTTGAGGAAGAAGCGTCTGAAATTAACGCTGTCAATATTGAATTTATAAGTTTTCGCAAAGGCTGCCCATTTTTCTTCAACAGTCATCTCCTTGCCGCCGAAAAGCTTTGGTGTGACAGTGGGTACAAGTCCCGAAAAGGTTGAAAGAACAGGAGTGATTCCCAACTCGTGCATTTTTTGGACAACCTTTTTGCCCATTTCAAGACTTCTCTCAATATGGTCGAAAGATTTGTTCGGCACGTAGTTATCAAATTTGTTTGACATCTGCCATGCGTAAAAAGCGGGTCCTGAAACGAATTCAAGAGCGAAATCCTGAGGGAAGTCCATTTTAATAAGGGTATAGAAGCAAAGTCCCTCGTTTCCTACGAGATTGACCGCCATGTTGATACCGTTGATTGCAAGGATATCGAGAAAATATTCCCATTCGTCAAAATCCCATCTCCATGCATCGTTTGAATAGAAGGTGTAGTCGCCGAAAACACGCCATTTCTGGTCGATAAATGCAGAAAATTCTTTTTCGGGCAGGGGAGCTTCGGTAACAGAAAGCTTTTCCCCGCAGAAGGGTGCGGTGCATTTGCCGAGACAATCCTGAACGTATTTGCCGAAAGCCTTGGCAACGCATACCTTGTCTGTGCCGAAAAGGTGAATTTTGCCGTCTTTGGCTTTGTAGCCGTAAAAATCCTTGTCTGTTGTTTTTTCTGTTGTTTCGTATGTAAATTTGTCTCTCACGTTTGGTGCAAGTCTGCTGATAAAATCCAATTGTATTGACCTCCATGGGCATAATTACATTTATTATAACATAAAAAACGAGAAATGTCATCCTATTTCTATAAAATAAGATGTTAAATATTTTTGTCGAAATATTACAAAAGTTATTGAATTTTATATTTCCCTGTGGTAGAATTAACGATAATAACTCACTAAGGGAGTGTTGTTAAATGATTAAAGTTACAGTATGGCATGAAAATTACCATGACAGAACAGACGAAAACACAATGAAAATGTATCCGGGCGGTATGCACAATGTTATCGCGTCTTTCCTCGGAAAGGATGAAGAGCTTGATGTGAGAACAGCAACTCTCGATGAACCTGACTGCGGACTTCCCGATGAGATACTTGAAGATACAGATGTTCTCCTCTGGTGGGGTCACGCAAAGCATGACGATGTACCTGACGAGCTTGCAGAGAGAGTGCATCAGCGAGTTCTTCGCGGTATGGGAATCATTTTCCTTCATTCTGCACACATGTCAAAGCCTTTCCGCCTTACAATGGGAACGAGCTGTACTCTCAAATGGAGAGATAACGACAGGGAAAGACTCTGGACTGTAATGCCTCAGCATCCTATTGCAAAGGGTGTTGATGAATATATTGAACTTGAAAGCGAAGAAATGTACGGCGAAAGATTTGATATTCCTCAGCCTGATGAGCTTATTTTCCTCGGATGGTTTGCAGGAGGAGAGGTTTTCCGTTCAGGCTGTACATGGTATAAGGGTCTCGGCAAGGTATTCTATTTCCAGCCCGGTCATGAAACAAACCCAAGCTACCACAATGTACAGGTGCAGAAAATTATCACAAATGCTGTAAAATGGGCAGCTCCTCAGGTTATTGCTGATAAGCTTGAATGTCCTCATTATGCTTCACTTGAAAAGAAAAGATTGGAAAACAACTGAAAGGAATGACTAATATGAAAAAAATCAGAATCGGCATTATCGGTAACGGCGGCATCTGTAAGGGTGCTCATGTGCCCACATACCTTGAAGATGACAGAGTGGAAATCGTAGGTGTCTGTGATATTATCGAGGAACGCGCACAGTTCCTGAAGGACGAATATTTCCCCGATGCAAAGGTTTATACAGATTACAAAGAGCTTCTGAAGGACGAAACGATTGACTCTGTTGACATCTGTACACCTAACTATCTTCATTCAATCATTGCTGTTGCTGCTTTCAAGGCAGGCAAGCATGTTTTCTGCGAAAAGCCTGATGCTATTGACGTTACGGAAGTTCTCAAAATGCAGAAAGCAGCAGATGAGGCGGGCAAGGTTCTCATGGTTATGAGAAACAACCGCTTTGTAGGTGCATCTCAGTATGCTAAAAAGTATATTGATGCAGGCAAAATGGGTGATGTTTACGCTGCTCGCTGCGGCTGGCAGAGAAGACGCGGTATCCCCGGCAAAGGCGGTTGGTTCACAACAAAGGCTCAGTCAGGCGGCGGACCTCTTATTGACCTTGGCGTTCACATGATTGACCTTGCTATATGGCTTATGGGCAACCCCACTCCTGTATCTGTAAGTGCGAATACATATTGCAAATTTGCAGATAACGATACAAGTGACTCCGTAAACTCAGATTTCGGCGATAAAAATTCAGAAGGCACATTTGACGTTGAAGACCTTGCAATGGGCATGATAAGATTTGATAACGGTGCAGTTCTTCAGATTGAATTCAGTTGGGCATCAAATATCAAGAAGGAAAGACGCTTTGTTGAACTCCGCGGCTCAAAAGCAGGTCTTAAATGGGAAAATGACGAGGTTGAGATCTTCACGGAAGAAGCAGGACAGCTTCTTGATATCAAGCCTGCAGGAAAGCTTGACGGCAGAGGACACCATAACAATCTTGTTCACTACCTTGATGTTCTTACAAAGGATGCCGAACCTTGCTTCAAACCTCAGCAGGGTGTTGATATGATTAAGATTCTCTGTGCTATCTATAAATCAGCAGAAACAGGCAGAGAAGTAGTCCTTTAAGTCAAAAAAGGTTGTCCTTTTTAAAATGAATAATGAATGATGAATTTCGGGGCTGCACCGTAATGATAATATGCTGCCGCAGGCCAACAATTATTCACTATTCATCATTCATTTAAACAAAGGTGGTTTCATATAATGAACTATGCGATTATAGGCACAGGCTGGATTGCTAAAGCCTTTGCAGACGGAGCAAAAATTGCAGGGGGATTTAAACCTTATGCAGTGTATTCGAGAACGGAAGAAAAAGGGAGAGCTTTCGCTGATTCGGTGAGTGCGGAAAAAGTTTTCACAAACCTTGAAGAAATGGCTGAGTGTGAAGAAATCGAAGCAGTTTATATAGCATCTCCAAATGCCTTTCATTATGCGCAGAGTAAGCTTTTTTTAGAGAGTGGCAAACACGTAATCTGCGAAAAACCGATCACTGTGGAGCCGGAAGAATTTGAAGAGCTTTTTTCTCTTGCTAAGTCGAAAAATCTGGTCTATATTGAGGCAATCATGATGATGCATTTTCCGAACAGATTCGTCATGGAAAATGCACTGAAACGTCTCGGAAAAATCACAACTGCACGCATAGATTTTTCGCAGCTTTCTTCAAAATATCCTGCACTGAAAAGGGGAGAACTTCCCAACATTTTTAACCCCGAAATGGCAACGGGATGTCTTATGGATTTAGGTGTTTACAACATCTATTTTGCTCTTTATTTTTTCGGAAAACCTGACAGAATAACATCAACATCTCTTATGCTTGAAACAGGTGCAGACGGGGCAGGTACTGCCGTGTTTCATTACCCCGACAAGCAGTTGACGCTGACTTATTCTAAACTGGGTCAGAGCCGTACTGCTACTGAAGTTTACGGAGATGAAGGAACTCTTGTTATTGAGTCGATTTCAAAGCTCGTCAACATAAAATTTATTGCAAATGACGGTACGGAAGAGCTTATTGCAGGGGACACCGAAAAAGAAGAGGTTATGAGCTATGAGGCAGCAGATTTTCTTAAATTTATTTCGGATTACGAGGGTAATAAAAAGGAGTATTTTTCTTGCGGAAAAATGGCTCTGGAAGTAAGTCGGATCATGCAAGAAATCCGCGGACAGAACAACATAAAATATTTGTCGGAAAAATAAAAAAATTACGCACACTTTCTTAATAATTTTTAATAAATTCTGATGTAAAAAATTCATTGGAAAAATTATTAAAAAATTATGAAGACGGGTGTGCTTTTTTATTGACAACTTGACGAAAACATGGTACAATACAATGGATAAAATAGAATCAGTGGCAGTATATCTATACGAAATTTCTTTGAAAGAAATTTGCACTGATTCTGACCGAAATCCTGCAATATGGAGTGAGTTATTATGGCTGAAGAAATCAGAGAAACTGAAGAAAAAAAAGAAACCATAAAAATCCCGAGAAACCGAACAATGGAAATTTTGTATAAACCTGTTTTTGACGTAGGTCTTAACATGGCGGTTGATTATTACACACGTGTTGTGCTTACTGACTATAAAGTTGGCTTCATTCAACCCGAAACATACATTCCCGTGGCTGAAAAATCAAATCAGATTGCTGAAATCGCAAAATGGACGATTGAAGAAGCTTGCGAAGCAATTCTCAGAACTGCTGAACGTGGCGCTGATATTCACAGCGTGATCCTCTGGACTTCTTTAAAACATCTTAATAAGAAGAATTTTGTCAAAACAATGATGAACATTGTTGACAAAAAAGATATCGACCACGATAAATTCTGTTTCCGGATTACAGACCACATTCTTCAGGCAGACAGCGAAATTATTTCAAAGAATATAAATGAATTACGCAGAGAAGGCTTCAAGGTTGCAATTGACGATTTCGGAGTTGAATATACTTCACTTTCAAATCTCGGTCAGTACGAGGTTGACTATATCGGTATTGATGCATCACTCACACGTGATATTGAAATCAATGAACGTCAGCAGAACATGCTCCAGGGTATTATCGACTTTGCAAAGAAGCTTGAAACCAAAGTTATGGTAAACGGAGTTGAAACGGAAGAGAGAGCGGAACTTCTCAAATCTATGGGTGTTGACAGAATGTCAGGCCCCCTTTACGGCGACTACATAAAGGAAAAAGAAATTACTATCTAAGCATATAACTCTTACGAAAGGAGTTGGATATTTTGGCAAAAAAAGAAAATGTGCAGTTTGACCCGTATAATCCCGAAATGGAAAAGTACGGCGTGCGCACATCGGCAAAAAAAGTCAGAAAAAACAAATTGCTCTTGCGGATTGTTGTTATCATCCTTGCAATATTGCTTTTATTCCTGACAATATTCTTCGGCTGTGTAACTTACGCAAATCAGGCAGGTCGCTTTACAGTTAACCTTGACCCTGATGCAATTGAAAAATACGGTATCACACTCTGTGAGAGTTATGAACAGGCTTATGGTTTAGGTGCCTGGGCAGACGGCGGTACAGGACCGGACGGAAAACCGAGCGCCGACAGTAACTATGAATCAGGTGTTTTGATCCGCGGTACAGCCGTTGAAAACATGGATAACATTACTGAGGAATGGTTGCCTGAAGATATTGATAGCGGAAATCACTCAGGCAGTCACAACGGTGATGCAAACAAAGACGGCGAAATTGACTACATAGCATATACATTCTACCTTAAAAACGTAGGTAGAGAAGATGCAGACTATAACGTTTCAATTGATGTCCTTTCGGTAGCCCTCGGTGCTGACGAAGCAGTCAGAGTGAAGGTTTACAGAAACGGCGAAGCAATTACTTACGGCAAAAAACCTGTCGAGGGTACTGAAAACGATGAATATGCAAAATTCGGTATCGACAAGTATTTTACTAAAGAAAACAAGGTTATGGATAGAAAAATAACCGATTTTAAATCAGGCTCGGTTGACAAATATACAGTTGTCGTCTGGCTTGAAGGATGGGATCCTGAATGTGTTGATGATATTATGGGAGGAGAGGTTAAGCTGTCTATGAATTTCCATATCATAGACAAAGAAGCCGAAAACGAGGAGCTTGTTTAGGAAAAAGTGAACAAACCACTTTCTTAAATTAAGCAAGTTCCTTAAGTAACTTTTCTCCCCTTAAAATCAATCAACACATATTGGATATAAATTAAAAAAACGAAAGTAAAACTTTCAAAAAATTTTTATGGAGGAATTATTCATGAAAAAGACAATGAGAAAAAGTGCATTGCTTTCATCAGTAGCAATGCTCATCGTATCAGCAATCGTTCTTACATCAGCTACTTATGCATGGTTCTCATCATCAAAAGTTGTAGCAGTTGAAGAACTTTCAGCTGAAGTTAAAGTTTCAACAGGTCTTCTTATCAGCGTTGACCACGGTGATAATTGGGGCACACTTGTAGATTTTGATGATGCTGACGCTGTTAAATCTGGTTGGGGCGCAGGTTATCCTGATGTTTTTGATCCCGTATCAACAGCTGACGGTAATGACTGGATTGAAGCTATCTACGACGAAGATACAGATACTCTCAATACAGCTGCTGCTACACCCGGTGAAGAGGGAACATTTGTAGCTGTTCCTCTCTGGGTAACAGGTCCTGTTGGTGAAACAGTTAAAGCAGTTATTACTATGAGTGCAGATGACACAACAGCAAAATGTTTGAAGTTTGCTCTTCTTCCTTCTGCTGACGGCGAAACTGCAGATTCATACTCACAGGCTGTTGCAGCTACAGCTAACGACCCCGCAGGCTTCATGGGCGTTTCATCAGCTGGTACAACTACAGCAGCTGACGGCGCTTATGTAACAGACGGCGGTAAAAATATCTCTGAAGTTGCTGCAGACGGCGGTATCACATTCACAATCGCTGAAGGCACAACAACAGACGCTCCTATGATGTTTATTGCATACCTCTGGCTTGAAGGTAATGACGCAGACTGCGACATGCTTAAATTCGATATGGCTGGTGAAGAACTCGATTTCTCTATGACACTTGAAATCGTATAATAATTTGAATCAATTATTACTTAGTGATTGTTCAACTTTAGAGTTATAAACTAGCTCGTTAAATCGTTTCAAATATCGGCTTTTGAAACAGCTTAAAACTTAAAAACATAGCCGGGCGGGGTTAACCGCCTCGCTCGGTGTGTGTTTCCTCTCTGTAAACTGAAATAAAAAATCTCATTAACAAGAAACATAAATTTTAATATAAATTCCATTAAATACGAAAACAAAAGAGAAATCTTTTAATATATAAAAAATTAAACACGAAAATATAAAATAAAGGTGGGGCCTTATTATGGCGGAAGAAAAAAAATCAAATAAAGTGATAGAAACTATCGGAGATATAGTTACTGTTGTAATTCTTGTTTTCTCTGTCGTTTTCACAGCTTTGACTTTAACGTCATTGAATTCGGAAAGCGGCTTACCCAACATCGGAGGTTATTCATTGTTCTCTGTCCAGTCAGACTCAATGGAACCTGTTTTCTATACAGGCGATTTGCTTGTTATAAGAGAATACAGAGGTGAAGACCTTGAACCCGGTGATATTATTTCTTTCAGAACGATCGAGCAGGGTCAGTACATTATCAATACCCATAGAATTGTTGAATGTCATGAGATAGAAGATATCAAGACTTACACTACGCGAGGTGACAATACTCCCGCAAATGACCAGACCGACGTTGTTGAAAGCGAGATTATAGGTGTCTATTCCTATAAATCAGAACAGGAAAACGGCGTTGACAACGGCAAAAGAATAAAAGGTCTCGGTAAAGCAATCGACTTCGTCAAGGGTACAGGCGAAACAGGTGAAAAATGGTCATGGACTATAGGCGAAGGCACAGATAGCGAAAGAAGACTCAATCTTTCATTCCTCTTCTTTATCATTCTTCCTCTTGCTCTTATCTTCCTCTTCCAGATTTATAAATTCATTGTAGCACTCAATGAATCAAAGAAAGAAAAACTCATGGAAGAAGTTTCAAATAACGCTGAACTCTCTGAGGAGCTCAAGCAGAAAGCAATTGAGGAATATCTCGCAAAGCAGGCAGCCGAACAGGCAACTAAGGCAGAAGAAACAAAACCTGATGCCCCTGCAGAGGATACAAAAGAAGAAAACTAAAAAAAGAAAACAAAATCCCAATGCAAACACGGCAAATATCTGCCTTCCCCTTGAGGGGAAGGGGGACCGCTTGCGGCGGATGAGCGAAAAGGTTGAAATTTATCAACCAAATCTACGCAAATCGTAGGGGCGACCATTGGTCGTCCTCAAACAGAAGTTTTCTCGTACGTCATCTCTGAGCATAGCGAAGGAGCTGACGAGAAAATCAGAAAATACGGTTAGTTTTGCAAAACGGATTATTATATATATAATAGAAAGCAAAAAATTTTTTAAATATTACGAGGTGACAAAAATGAGCGTGCTGTTGAACTTCATTCAGGATTTTTTAGGACAGTTCTTTGTAAGCGGTTTTTGGGGAACAATTAAAGGTATCGGACTCGGTATCGCAAATATCTTCAATATTCCCAAATACATAGAAATCTTCAAAAAATATTCATCTAATTTTGGTGCAGGCGAATGGGCACTTGCAATTCTTTGCATTATCCTTATCGTCGCAGCGCTTGCAGCTATCATCTTCCTTGTTGCACTTCTTATCAAGAAGTACGTAAGAGTCCGCAAAACTCTTGTTGACCAGGAGGAACTTCTCAACGAAGTCGGCAACCTTAACCGTGAGGTTATCAAGCTTAACATGGAAAAACAGAAGATTCTTGCTATGAAAGTTTCACAGTTAGGCCTCCGACCCGATGAAGACCCCTATGAGGATATTGAAGAAAAGAAAGAAGAAGAAGCTGAAGTTGACAAAACTGCTGAAGACTACAGCCGTTTCTACAAGCTCACTCAGGTCGATATTGCTATGAAAGATTATGTTCAGCATGATTTCGATAACGATATCACACTTCCCGAGCTTTGCGATAGATTCAGAAACTTCGCTTGCAGCAGACTCGGTCTCTTCTATGAAATCGACGTTCTCCGTCTTTTCATTTCAGGCTTTGCTGCAGCAAGACTTATCATCCTTCAGGGTATTTCCGGTACAGGTAAAACTTCACTTCCCTACGCTTTTGGTAAATTCATTCAGAACGACGTAACTATCGCTTCGGTTCAGCCTTCATGGCGTGACCGTACTGAGCTTTTCGGTTACTTCAACGAATTCACAAAGCGTTTCAACGAAACTGAAGTTCTCAAAAAAATGTACGAAGCACGTTTCATGGATGACGTTTCGGTTATTATCCTGGACGAAATGAATATCGCCCGTGTTGAATACTACTTCGCTGAACTCCTTTCAATCCT
>CAZDQE010000069.1:0-11264 GCA_964507395.1 uncultured Eubacteriales bacterium
TGAGTATTCACTTGTGTTATGAATACTCACTATGGTCCGAGTGGCGAGACTTGAACTCACGGCCTCTTGACCCCCAGTCAAGCGCGCTACCAGCTGCGCCACACCCGGATTTCTTTGTCGGTCACATCTGACGACTCATATATTATACAGTATGATTTTTGATTTGTCAATAGGATTTTTAAGAAAATTTATACAATGTTTTGTTGTAAAAAACGGGGAAATATTGTATAATGAAATATGGATTGTATTTTGAAACTGAAAAGCGAGGAATAAAGGTATGAATTTTGTGAACACACCTACACCCGATGTTCTTGAGGGTTATTGTCTGATAAAATCACTTGAAAAGAAAACTACTGCAAAAGGTCTTGCTTACCTCGACCTTGTGCTTTCTGATTCAAGCGGCGAAATTGTAGCCAAATTCTGGGACTACAAGGAAAATCTCCACAGCCATTTTGACGTGAATATGCTTATTAAGGTACGAGGCAGAATGAATGAGTATAACGGCGATGTGCAGTTCAGAGTGGAGAGAATCCGCGAATGTACAGAAGCCGACGGCGTGCGTATTGAGGATTTTGTTCCCAGCGCAAGTTATACGGGGGAAGAAATGCTGAAAAGTATTCTTTCTGTTGTCGATACTTTTACTGATGAAGAAATTAAAAAGTTGGTAAAAACGATTCTTGCAAAATATGAAGATAAGCTTGTTTACTGGCCTGCAGCCTTTAAACTTCATCACGCAATGAGAGGCGGACTTCTTTATCATACATTGTCAATTATCAGATTGGCTGAGAATGTCTGTAAGATTTATCCGTCGCTTGACAGAGACCTCCTCCTTGGCGGTGCGATTCTGCATGATATTGCAAAAATTGACGAGTTTGAGGTTTCAGCAACAGGCATGGCAACGGGCTACAGTGTTGAGGGTACTCTTGTAGGACACCTTGTTAAAGGCGCAATGATCGTCAGAGAAACTGCAAATGAAATCGGAACACCTGAAGATACTGCTGTTCTTCTTGAACACATGCTCATTTCTCACCACGGAATTCCCGAATACGGGGCAGCGGTCAGACCTCTTTTCGTTGAGGCGGAAGTTCTCTCTCAGCTCGACACACTTGATGCTACGATTTACGAATTTGGTGATGCTCTTGAAAACGTAAAACCGGGAGAATTCTCTGCAAGACAGTGGGCTCTTGACAACAGAAAGCTTTACAATCACGGAAGACGTGAAATCAGTACGGAAGCAAAACTTGATTGAGGTGAAAATAATGGAGTGGACAGAAGTTTCTATTGAGGTGCCTGCAAAGGATATTGACAAAGCAGGCGATATTGCACAGATGGTAGTGCCCTACGGCATTTATATTGAAGATTACAGAACTCTTGAAGAGGAAACATGGGAAATTGCAAACATAGACCTTATTGATGAGGATTTGCTCAGTAAAGACAGGACAAAAGGGATCGTACACGTTTACATTTCTCCCGAAGAAAATCCTCTTGAAGCAGTAGCATTCCTCAGCGAAAGATACAGTGCGGAAAAAATCGAGCACACAATCAACACAAAGCAGTGCAAAAATGAGGACTGGGAAAACAATTGGAAGGCATATTTCAAGCCTATGAAAATCGGTGACAGACTCCTTATCCGTCCTTTGTGGGAAGAGAATGTTGACAGTGAGGGCAGGGTGGTTCTCAGCATCGAGCCGGGACTTGCATTTGGCTCAGGAACACATGAAACAACCCGCCTTTGTCTTGAAACACTTGAAAAATATATCGCAGAGGGAAAAACAGTTCTTGACCTTGGATGCGGAAGCGGTATTCTTTCTGTAGCTTCGCTTCTCCTCGGAGCGGAGAGCGCAACAGGCGTTGACATTGACAAGCTTGCAGTTAAAACTGCAAAAGAAAACGGAGAAGTCAACGGCTTTGGCGAGGATAAGCTGAAAGTTATCCACGGAAACCTTGCTGATAAGGTTACGGGAAAATTTGATGTTATCGTTGCGAACATAGTGGCAGATATTATTATTCTTTTTACTTCGCAGGTTCACGATTACCTTGCAGATGACGGAATTTTCATCACAAGCGGTATTATTGATGTGAGAGAAAAGGAAGTTACAGATGCCTTTGAAAAATACGGCTTTGAAATCGTAGCAAGACACGAAAAGAGCAACTGGCTTTGCTTTGAATGTAAGAAGAAGTAAAAATTAAAATCCCTGACGGTTATCCTTGAGAGTAAATAAAGGAAGTCGTCAGGGATTTTTGTGCAAAGTGCAATTTGTCCACAGCGATACAAATCATTTCTGATTTGCGATATATTTTTAAGGCGATATGCCACGGGCGCGAAATGATTTATATCATATCGACAGAATGGGAATTGCAGGGAATGGCATTCTGTGACATTCCGCGAGGATTTCTGTGAATTTACGGAAAGTCGGAAACCGCCTTTCTCTACAACTGAAATGGTGAAATTGCAAAACTACAATATGAAATTGAAGTTTGCTGATGAATTATAATTTATCCATATTATTGTAGAGGCGAACTGTGTTCGCCTGTATTCTTTGGCTTTGTGCAAAGGAAAACACAGTTTTCCCCTACGTAATCAGCGAGATACTTTATAATGTTGCTTTTGGTGACTTCTCTTTCTTGTTGTCATCCTTGAGCGTTAGCGAAGGATCTCGACAAGAAAACTACAAACTGAAAGCAACATCGCTCGAGGATGACACGGTGAGGTAGTTGCAAGTTTTAGTTGTTACAAAACAGTAGGGACAATTCACGAATTGCCCGTCTGAATTTCATATGAAAACTCCTCAGTTCTTGACGGAACTGAGGAGTTTTTTTAATCTGTGTTCTTATTTTCTTGTGATATTTCTTTTATATCTTTTTCAAATTCCTCTTCTGAGTAATCAAAATGTGCTTTGTCCAGTGCATCTATAAGCCTTTCGCCCATGGGAAGGAGAGAAGCGTTTGTGATTTCCTCGGAAAGAAATTCTCCTGCTGCAGGAATTTTTTCGGATATGTCCTTTGAAAAGGATTTGAAACTCATGTCTTTACCGAATACTTTTGATGCAGTTTTTATCAGTGGAAAATACACGATTTTTGACAGTATTTTTCTTCTGAGATCCTTTGTCAGCGAAACAGCAAAAACTTTTACGGCTTTTGAAGCTCCTGTTGCACCCAGCATTACGACACAATAAAGCATAAGCTGATTTTTAACTTCTTTTGAGTCAACTTCGCCTATTTTCCATAAATCGCCTTCGCCGTAAAGGTAAGCGATTTCCTGAGCGGATTTTAATGCAGTTGAATAAAACTCAATGATTTCCTTTGGAAGATTGCGTTCTTTTTCATCTTCTGCAACTTTTTCTTCGGGAACGTTTTGTGATGAAAGTTTATCAGATAAATTGTCTATAGCTCTTTTTCGCAAATCTTCCCGCTCACATCCTGCTTTAACAGGGCCGTTTCTGACGATTTCTTCTATGATTTCCTGAGGACAGTCCTTGAATTCTTCACGAAGGAAAGCTTCTCTGTTTATCTTGAAATCAGGTTTTTTCATTACGGCACTTATTATTTTGGACAGTGAAAAACTGTCGCTCATATCCTTGTTCACGTTTTTGAAAAGAGCCTTTTTCAACAAACGATGCTTTGCCATAGATTACCTCACTTGTTTTTTACGTATTATATCATATATTCGTTTTGTTTTCAAGATTCCGTTCACTGTGGGTACATACACAAGCTCCTGAGTCTGTCTCCCTCGTCAAATATCCTGAGAATTTTAATCATTTTCTGCGAGAAAAAAACCTTCTTAAGTTTAAGCCAATAGTATCTTTTATCTTGATTTATACTGCCTCCCCTTGAAAATGCAAGGGGAGGTGTCTGCGTTTGGCAGACGGAGGGGATTTTTCGCTGAAAAAAGCCGAATCCCCCGCGTCCTCGTCCATCGATCGCAGGGGATTCTGTGTATATAAGGAGATTATCAGCTTATTTAATAACTCTCACTCTCTTTACGCCGTCGATTGCAGTGAGCACAGACACATCTGAGTCAACATCTGCTACTGTGTAAGCGTAGCCTTTTTTAGCAGCGGTCTTAACATCTCCGAGAACCTTTTTGATGTTTTCAAGAACTGCTTCTTCATCCTTGTGAATAACACATGTTCTGGCACCGTTTACTTCGTCAAGGAGCATATTGGGAAGGTTGACGGAATTTCTGATTTCGCCTTTTTCGATGTAAGCAATAAGCTCGTCTGCTGCCATCATTGCGCAGTTATCTTCACTTTCGGGAGTTGATGCGCCAAGGTGGGGGATCGCCGTAACTCCGTCAACACCTATAACTTCATCTGAAGGGAAGTCTGTGACATAAGCTGCAGCCTTTCCGCTTTCAAGAGCCTCGATAAGTGCCTGAGATTCAACAAGTCCTCCGCGTGCGAAATTTACGATTCTCACACCGTCTTTCATGACAGCGAAAGCTTCCTTGTTGATCATGTTTTTGGTGCTGTCATTGAGTGGCAGGTGAAGTGAGATGTAATCGCTTACCTCGTAAAGGTCATTGAGGTCTGTGTAAATTACAGTGTCAGCAGGAAGCTTTTTCTTACCTTCCTCTGTTATAAAGGGGTCATATCCTGCAATTGTCATGCCCAGAGCGTTTGCTGCGTTAGCAACAAGTGCGCCGATAGCACCAAGACCTACAACACCGAGAGTTTTGCCGAGAATTTCAGGGCCTGCAAAAGCTGACTTGCCTTTTTCGACTTTTTTGCCGACCTCGTCGCCCTCGCCTTTAAGAGTTTTGCACCAGTCAAGTGCATTGCCAACCTTACGCGAAGCCATGAGAAGTCCTAAAATTACAAGCTCTTTAACAGCGTTTGCATTAGCGCCGGGTGTGTTGAAAACGCATACACCGTCTTCTGCACATTTTTCTACAGGAATGTTGTTTGTACCTGCACCTGCTCTTGCTATTGCAATTGTGCTTTTATCAAGAACGGTTTCGTGCATTGATGCACTTCTGACCATGATTGCTACAGGGTTTTCGACTGCATCACCGCAAGCATATTTTGCTTTGTCAAATTTATCTGTACCGCATGCTGCGATTTTATTCAAAGTGAGAATATTATTCATATCTTTCTCTCCCTTATCTTATTTGTTCTTTTCTTCGAATTCTTTCATGAATTCAACCAGCTTTTCAACGCCTTCGATGGGCATTGAGTTGTAGATTGAAGCTCTCATACCGCCCACTGATCTGTGACCTTTAAGGTTTACAAATCCTGCTGCCGCTGCCTCTGAAACGAATTTTGCGTTGAGCTCTTCGCTTGGTGTTACAAACGTTACGTTCATCATTGAACGGTCTTCTTTACGGACTGTGTTGATATAGAAATCTGTTGAGTCAATGTAATCGTAAAGAATAGCTGCCTTTTTGAGATTTCTCTCTTTCATGGCTTCCATACCGCCTGTTGTCTTTATCCATTCAAGCATAAGCTTGCACATATAGATGCACCAGCAGGGGGGAGTGTTGTACATTGAGTCTGCATCTGCTACCTGCTTGTAGTCAGTAATTGAGGGACATTCTTCTCTTGCGTTTCCGATAAGGTCTTCACGGATAATTACGATTGTAAGTCCTGCAGGCGCAACGTTCTTCTGTGCACCGCCGTAAACCATGCCGAATTTGCTTATATCAAGAGGCTCGGAGAGGAAGCATGAAGATACGTCGGCAACAAGGGGGATATCTCCTGTGTCAGGAATATAGGGGAATTTTGTTCCGTATATCGTGTTGTTGAAGCAGATGTGAACGTAGTCTGCATCCTCGCTTACGTCTTCTTTTGTAATTTTGGGAATATATGAAAAATTTTCATCCTTGGAAGATGCGATTGCCTTTACTTCACCGTATTTCGCTGCTTCTTTGTAGCTCTTTGTTGAGAACTGACCTGTGAGAACATAGTCAGCTTTCTTGTTTTTGTTCATAAGGTTGAGGGGAATTGCTGCAAACTGAAGAGAAGCACCGCCCTGAAGGAAAAGAATCTTGTAGTTGTCGGGGATGTTGTATACTTCTCTGAAGAGAGCCTCTGTGTCTTTTGCGATTTTGTCAAAAACCTTTGAGCGGTGAGACATTTCCATTACAGACTGTCCGCTGCCCTCATAGTCCAACATTTCCGCTGCTGCGCGGTTAAGAATTGATTCGGGGAGCATTGAAGGTCCCGCTGAAAAATTGTAAACTCTTGCCATGATTAAATCCTCCTAAATATACACCGGACTTTTCTGAAAAAGTCAAATAAATTACTTTTAATGTTACTCCACTTTCAGTCTACTGTCAATGGTAAAAAAGAGAAAAAATATAAAAATATTCTAAAAATCAGTAAAATAATCAACTGATAGTTGATTACAAAATACTTTTGCAATTTCGGGATACTCAAAATGACAAAAGTTTAACAAAAATTTTTCAATGTTTATCAATATTGCTACTTGAAAAATTTTTCCTGATATAATACAATAGTATGCGGTAAGTAGGGTTTATGTGTATTAATTGCAAAAAATCCCTATACTATTATATGATAAATCAATTCTGAAAGGAAGTTAGCACATGAACGTATTAAACAAGAAATCTGTTGAAGACATCGACGTAAAAGGCAAGAAAGTCCTTGTTCGTTGCGATTTCAACGTAAAGATGGAAAACGGAGTTATCACAAGCGACAAGAGAATCGTAGCATCACTCCCCACAATCAAATATCTTCTCGACAACGGCGCAAAGCTTATCCTTTGCTCACATCTCGGCAGACCCAAGGGCGAGTTCAAGCCTGAATTCTCACTCGCTCCCGTAGCTGCAAGACTCGGCGAGCTTCTCGGCCTTGAAGTGAAGATGGCTAAAGATGTTATCGGCGAAAGCGCAAAGTCACTTGCAGCAGACCTTAAGGAAGGCGAAGTTCTTCTTCTTGAAAACGTTCGTTTCCATGCAGAAGAAACAAAGAACGACCCCGAATTCTCAAAAGCACTTGCATCTCTTGCTGAAATCTATGTAAACGACGCATTCGGTTCAGCTCACAGAGCTCATTCTTCAACAACAGGTGTTGCTGACTACCTTCCCGCAGTAGGCGGTTATCTTATCCGTAAAGAGCTTGAATATATCGGCGGAGCTCTTGAAAATCCCCAGAGACCTCTCGTTGCTATCCTCGGCGGCGCTAAGGTTTCAGACAAAATCGGCGTTATCACAAACCTTATGGAAAAGGTTGATACACTTATCGTAGGCGGCGGTATGGCTTATACATTCTTCGCAGCTAAAGGCTACAGCGTTGGTACTTCGATCTGTGAAGAAGATAAGATCGACATGGCTAAGGAAATGATGGCTAAGGCTGAAGAAAAAGGCGTTAAATTCCTTATCCCCGTTGACAACAGACTCGGTAAAGAATATAAAGAAGATACAGAAACAATGCTCGTTGATTCAGACAACATCCCCGACGGTTGGATGGGTCTTGATATTGGTCCTAAGACAGAAGCTCTCTTTGCAGATGCTATCAAGGGTGCAGGCACAGTTATCTGGAACGGACCTATGGGCGTTTCTGAGTGGAAAAACTTTGCATCAGGAACAATTGCAGTTGCAACAGCTATTGCTGAAAGCGGTTCGATCTCAATCGTTGGCGGCGGCGACTCTGCAGCAGCAGTTCAGAAGCTTGGCTTTGCTGACAAGATGAGCCACATCTCAACAGGCGGCGGCGCATCACTTGAATACCTTGAAGGTAAAGAGCTTCCCGGTATCGTTGCTCTTAATGAAAAATAATTTAAGCAAAAAATCCCCTCAGTCCTTTTCTATCGGAAACGACAGTTTCTTCCGAAAACGGGAACCCCTTTGTCCTTCGGACATTTCCCCTGACAGGGGAATCGCCCCTTGTATTTTCAAGGGGCATCTCTATCAATAGACACATAATTTTTTGTTATATAACAGCATCGCATTCAGAAAATTGTCTGCGGTGCAGAAATTCTGAAAGGATGAAAATAACATGAATAAAAATCTTCGTAAAGCAGTTATTGCAGGTAACTGGAAAATGAACAAAACCCCCGCAGAAGCAAAGGCTCTTATTGAAGAAATGAAAACCCTCGTAAAAGATGCAGACTGTGAAGTTGTACTTTGCGTACCTTTCGTTGACCTTTCATCAGCTCTTGAAGCTGCAGCAGGCTCAAACATCAAAATCGGTGCTGAAAACTGCCACTGGGCTGAAAGCGGCGCTTACACAGGCGAGGTTTCAACAGGCATGCTCAAGGAAATGGGCGTTGAATATGTTGTTATCGGTCACTCAGAAAGAAGAACTTATTTCGGTGAAACAGACCAGACAGTAAACCTTCGCACACTCGCTGCTCTCAAAGCAGGTCTTAAGCCTATCGTTTGCGTTGGTGAAACTCTTGAGCAGAGAAATCTCGGCTATACAGAAACTCTCCTTAAATTCCAGACAAAAATGGCTCTTACAAACGTATCAGCAGATGAACTTAAAAATGTTATCATCGCTTACGAGCCTGTATGGGCAATCGGCACAGGCGTTACTGCAACTGATGACCAGGCTGACGAAGGTAACGGATTTGTTCGCTCTGCAATCGCAGAAGCATACGGTGCAGACGTTGCCGAATCAGTTACAATTCAGTACGGCGGCTCAATGAACGCAGGTAACGCTGATGCACTTGTTGCAAAATATCATGTTGACGGCGGTCTTATCGGCGGTGCATCACTCAAAGCTCCTGATTTCGCTGCAATTGTAAAGGCTGCAAGTAAATAAGCAAGTAAAAAAGAGGTATATATAATGAAAAAACCTTATGTTTTATGTATAATGGACGGCTTCGGCTCAAACCCCGGTGCAAAGGGAAATGCAATTGAAACAGCAAAAACACCTTGTCTTGACAAGCTTTTTGCTGAAAATCCCCACACACTTATCGGCGCATCAGGTCTTGATGTAGGTCTGCCTGACGGTCAGATGGGTAACAGTGAAGTCGGTCACACAAATATCGGTGCAGGCAGAGTTGTTTATCAGATGCTCGTTAAGATTTCAAAGACGATAAAAGACGGTGAGCTTGTAAACAATAAAGAGCTGTCTTCCGCTATGGATTCATGCCTTGAAAAGGGCACTGCACTTCACCTTGTAGGACTTCTTTCAGACGGCGGCGTTCACAGCCATATCGAGCACCTTTTCGGTATTGTGGAAATGGCAAAGGCTAAAGGTCTTGATAAGGTTTATGTTCATGCTATCACAGACGGCCGTGACGTGTCTGTTGAATCAGGTGCAGGATTTATGCAGGATTGCCTTGATAAATTTGCGGAAATCGGTCTTGGTAAAATCGCAACAATCTCAGGCAGATACTACGCTATGGACCGTGACTTTGCATGGGACAGAGAAGAAAGAGCTTATGCTGCTATGGTTTACGGTGAGGGTAATCAGTGCGACTGCCCCGTTAAGGCTATGAAAGAGTCTTATCAGAACGGCGTTACAGACGAATTTGTTCTTCCTGTTGTTATTGATAAGGAAGGTCTTATTAAAGAGAACGATTCTGTTATCTGCTTCAACTTCCGTCCCGACAGAGCAAGACAGCTCACACGTATGTTTGTTGACCCTTCTTTCGATGGCTTTGAAAGAAGAAACGGTTTCTTCCCCGTAAAATATGTTTGCATGACCCAGTATGATGCAACAATGCCGAATGTTACTGTTGCTTTCGCTAACGAGGACCTTACAATGACAATGGGCGAATATGTTTCATCTCTCGGCATGACTCAGCTCAGAATTGCCGAAACTCAGAAATATGCTCACGTTACATTCTTCTTCAACGGCGGTGTTGAGGCACAGTTCCCCGGTGAAGACAGAATTCTTATCAACTCACCTGACGTTGCAACCTTTGACATGAAGCCTGAAATGAGTGCTTATGAAGTTACAGATGCAGTTGTAGAACAGGTGCTTGCAGGTAAATATGACGTTATCATCATCAACTACGCTAACTGCGACATGGTTGGTCACACAGGTATCTTTGAGGCAGCAGTTGCAGCGGTTGAAGCAGTTGACGAATGTGTAGGCAGACTCGCAGATGCAGTGGCAAAAATGGGCGGTAAGATGATTATTACTGCTGACCATGGCAACGCTGACAAGATGCTTGATGAAAACGGAGAGGCTTTCACACCTCACTCAACAAATCCTGTTCCCGTAATCACAGTGGGCAGCAGCCATCAGCTCAAAGAGGGCGGTAAGCTTTGCGACCTTTGCCCCACTCTTCTTGATATTATGGGACTCAAGCAGCCCAAAGAAATGACAGGCGAGAGCCTTCTTGTGAAATAATTTTAAAGTGTCTGCGGTGCTTTTGGTTTTTATAACACGCAGACACTTTTTATCTGAAATGATAAGGAAAAGAGGTGTTACTTATGGGGAAATATGAGGGATATATGCTCTGTACCGACCTTGACGGAACTTTTACCGAACCGCCTGAGGACGGCAGTGACAATGTTTATATCAGTAAGGAAAATTGTGAGGCTGTAGAAGAATTCAAAGCACTCGGCGGAATTTTCACCTTTTCTACGGGCAGACGTCCGGCTTATATAAGGGAAAAAATTTTCCCCTTTGTTACACCGAATGCACCTATGATAACTGTCAACGGTGCATCAATCTATGATTGGGAGAACGATAAGATTCTGAAATCCGTTTTTCTTCCGCGGTCTGTTCTTACGGCTCCGCTTGAGGCTTTCAGAAAATTTAAAAGCTCTCTTGAAGAGGTTTATATTATTGCGGAAACTGAGGAGTTCTGTCTTGATTTTTCGGAGCAAAATTTTGAAGAGGAGTTCAGAAAAATTATTTCTCTTCATGAGGATTGGTATAAGTTCGTTTTCCGCGGAGTGAATGAAGAAGAAACGCTGAAATTTCAGGAATTTTTAAAAGAAAACTACTCTCATTGTTGTACTCTTCCCCGAAGCTGGCAGACAGGTCAGGAAATTCTGGCTCTTACTGCAACAAAAGGAGACAGAGCCTCAGAACTTAAAAAGATGTTTCCGCATGTGCACACACTTATATGCGTGGGTGACTATGAAAATGATATTTCCATGATTGAAAAAGCCGATAAGGGATATGCGGTTTCAAATGCAATTCCCGAGGTTCTGGAAGCAGCGGATTTTGTTACTGTTTCCAATAGAGAGGCGGCAATTGCAAAAATTATTTCAGAAATATAAAAAGCTTGGATTTCCTCTTGCATTTTTGAGGAATCTATAGTATAATAACAAATACCGAAACAAGCTTTGTTTTGGTCATGTGGCGTGTGGGTCCTGTGCGACGGGGCGCCGTGAACCA
>CAZDQE010000070.1:0-10329 GCA_964507395.1 uncultured Eubacteriales bacterium
ACCCCATGGAAGTAATAGCTTCTGTGGGGTTTTTCTTATGCTTTCAGCTACAGTAAACTATCCCCAAAACCTACTTTCGACGACGAAAAGACGACGACAGACCGAGCATAAATATCACTATAGTCGTCAAGAACTTTTGCATCCGTCGGCAGGTGGGCTTTTTTCATATCTAAAATAAGGAGCAAATCAGATGAAACAAACAACACTTGAAGATTTATACTATGGCAATATAAACCCTAATGAAATAAGCTTTGTGAGGGGTTCTGAATACGGTAAATGCTTTGATAAAGTAACGGAGTTGTCAAAGTCTGTATACAGTCAGTTGTCCGAAGAATACATAAATAAAATGAATGAACTTGAATCAGTCTACACCCGAATATTGTCCGAAACAGAACGAGAGTATTTTATATCCGGCTTCAAACTCGGTGCTAAAATAATGACCGAAGTCTACAACGGCAGAAGTACAACCTTCCGTGAAACTTAAATATCCAAACAATCAAAAAGTTCGTTGAACAATGCTGTGTCGTGTAACGCAACAAAAACTGAATAGATGATACAATTCTTAAAGATCTTGAAACACATCAAGTTTCAAGGACTTAATCATTTTTGTATATTTATCTGTAAAACATTAAAAAGTCGACGAAATGACGACATAGTTAGCAGAAAAAATTAGTATAAAATTCTGTAAATATTGTTGAAAAAACATTATAAGAGTGATATACTAACAATACCACACAAAGTTAATATGGCAATTTGTACGAGTCTGTATTTTTATATTGGTAAAAATACAAGCTCTATTTTGGCATTCTCGTATAGATTGTCGGAACTTTGTGTGGTAGCAAATCGGAGCTATGTGTTTTTCGGTGCGTAGCTTCGGCTTCGCACTTTTTTATTTTTTGGAGGTAAAACACAAATGAAATCAAAAATCAAACGCATATTATCCGCACTTTTAACGCTGACACTTATTTTAAGTGTGTTCGCAGGGTGCAGCGAAACATCATCTAACAACAATGACCTAAATTCAAATGAAAAACACAGTTCAAACGAGCTAATGCAAGTAGACTCAAACCACTGGCTTTTAAATCAGTGAAAATGAAATTGACTACATGAGTTCAAACTTGGATGAGTACGAAATTCGTAAAATTGAATATGATTATGACGAATATGGCAGATTAAATTATAAGCAATACATTTATGGCAGCGAATATTTCGACTACAACTGGAGCAACTTTAAATATGATAATAATGGAAATGTAAAATCATGTACAGAATCCGAAGAGGATGACGGAGAAAATTGGGACTGCAATTTTACTTATGATGAAAATAACAACTGTTTATCAAGTACCAAAACCATAAAATACAGCAACGGCACCGAAGCAACAATTCAACAAACTTTCAGCTACGATACTAACGGAAATATAATTACCGAAAACTATAATGATTTGTATGAATATAAAGACGGTGGATTTTCGCAAGAAACTTTTACACGCCAATATGATTTAACCTATGAAAACGGTTTATGTACATTAGCCAAAGTAAGTGTTCAGGGTATGGAAAGCGATGAAGAAGGTTCCCGTCCGTTTGATACGGAAGAATATATAGAATTATATAAATACGACGAAAACGGAAACAGAACAGAGAAACATATATACTATGAATCAACTGGAGATTATCATATTCAATTTGAAGGAAAAAATTATTATTTAAGCAGAAGCACAAAATACATATGGAAGAAATTGGGTGAACTTAACAATTCTTCTGATGTAAACAACGACGCTGACTTTCGTAATGGATTTTCAGATCCAGTTCAATTAAAACAGGTTTCAACAAATGGCAAAACAAGTTTGAAAGAAAGACCGTATCATCTTACAGTTGATGGTTTATATATGATTTCTGACACTGACGGATATAAATATCTAGTCCTTACATATACTGTAAGAAACCAATTAATAAACGCTAAGGTGGAAACTGGTATTGGTTCAATTAAACTTATACAAAACGGTGAAAATTTGGAGGCCTATTTTAAGTTAAGCGAAGAATGCAAGGTAGCATATAGCGATATTATGAGTAACGATTGGGTTCCCAACGAACTAAGACCTAATGAAACAAGAACTGAGACTGAGATATTTGAGGTGTATGATACAACAAGTGACATTCAACTTAAAATATCGCCTGATTATTATTATGGTGACGATCCAGACAAACTCATTCTAATGGAATACTCTTTTGATTAATTGGTTCGTGAGGTAAAATAAAAGCATTTGTTGCTGATGATGTTATTTGTCAAGGGTGTTTTAAAATAATTAAAGGGGACTTCTAAAAACCTATTGTATAAAATATGTTTAGAAATTTTTTCGTCAGATGTGCTAAAAATTTGAAGTTTATGCTGTCGCATTAACAAGAATTTTTGGTGCATATGACGGAAAAAGAGCAAACATAATTTCGTGCAAGGGGTTTTTAGAGGTCCCCTAAAGGTAATAAAAGAGAATACACCTGCAATCGGAACATAAGGTGTTCTGATTGCAGGTGTTGTTCAATGGTCTTTACGGTACGGAATACTCCGTGTCAAAAACAACTATTTCAGATATTTATCCCGAAAAATCGAAATTTTGTGATTTCTTTTTATTCGTTCAAAGTTGCGAATTAATTTGCGCCCAGACATAAATATCATCCGCTTTTGCAATTTCTTTGAATTGTAAAAATCCGCTGTTGACAAAAACATTGTCTGCGTAAGCTATGTTTGAACAATATTTGCCGAGCTGAATTCTGCCTTGTGCTGAGTCTTTCTCAAAAAAATCGCCTGTATCAATTGTATTGTTACCGATAACAAAACCATTGATATTATTTGCTCTGAGCCACATTGAAGGTAAGTCCGTAAACTTATTTGAGCTGATTTCAACATTTGTGAAAACGGCTGTTTCTGCACCTTCACCTGCAATATTTGTGCCGATTTCAATTACAGAGCCCCAGTCACTATAATTACACTTTTCAAAGGTGTTATTGCGTATAATAAGATTATCAACGCCCGTTCCTTCCTGCCAGAGTGTGGGTTCAATATCCATTACGACCTTTATCGCCTGTGCCATAGTTTTATAAAAACGGTTTTCCTCGCAAAGTCCGTTTGAAGATTGAAGAAGAAGACCTCTTGCTCTGTTTTCGTGGAAATAATTGTTCCTGATAACATAATTACTGCTGTCACATTCCGAACTGTACGCAACCCAGCCTTCCACAACACTTTCAGGCAGATTTTCAACAACAACTTCTTTTGTTATTCCCTCAAGCTGTTTTACAGAAACAATCTTTGCTGTTACATCCGTATTTTCAAACTTTTTGTTTTTGAATGCCAGCAAATCGCCTTCACTCAGCCTCATTGCAGATGCAATCAGTGTAAGGGTGTTGCCGTTTACCGCCGAAACATAACCGAGACCGTCATGGACATTAATGGCATCATCGCCCATTCCGCTTATATCACAGCCCGAAATATTAAAGCAACCGTCAGTGTTTACTATGTGAATCGCATCGGCACACAAAGAAACACATCGTTTGTCCTTGTATTCGGGATCAACGCCGATAAAGCTGTTGATAATCTGAAAATGCGAACAGTTATCCTCACATATATAAGCCATACCGGGACTGCCGTAAATACTGACATTGTCAAAAGTTATGTTCTTGCTCTGATTTCTGATATTGAAAATTGTCCCGTCATAAACGTAATGCCTCAGAATATATGTTTCGCCATTCTCGAAATTATCCATGCAACCGTTATGAGTAACACGCAGAGTGTTATCTGAAATCTTCTTAACAGACTTCACAGCATTTTCATCCTGATAAAGATAAACCTCTTTTGATGAGCATTCCGCACCGAAGGTATATGTTTCGGGGTCACATTGCGTAATAGCCATCAGGCGGTTGCTTTCATCGCAGTATTCTGCATCTCTGAAAACAAGGTCAATTGTGTGAGTTTCAGCATTACTGTTCTGAACTGTGACAACCGAACCCAACGGACTTTTCTCCCAGTTCCAATCAAAATTCAGGTTGCGGATTTCAACGCAGTCACTGTTTCTGACAAAAATCTTATAACCGGTTGAGGAAAAGACGAATGTCGCATCGTTTCCGTCAATCATCAAATCCGTGCATTTATTGACATCGAGACCGTTGATGCTTTTAAAATAATATGTGCCCTTGTCAATAACAAGCTTCGTCTGAGGATTTTGTGAGCAGTAATCAAGCGCGCTCTGAAAAGCGGCAAAATTATCCTCGTTATTTTCCGAAAATCCGAATTCGGCAGCATTGACTTCTTTAAGGCTGTCACTTTCAGGTCGCTGAATATAGAATTTTGTTCCGCCGACACCGTTTATCTCATCTGCCGTTCTGCTGTCACTTAAATTATCAAGTGTTTCAACAAGCGCATCGGGACTTTCGGGAATTGTTACCGATGAGGTAAATAACAGCAATATTGAAGCAATAAATGAAACAAATTTAAGAAGCATATAATCTTCCTTTCAGAATTCTAATTTGCCGAGATAATTATATCATACGCATATCGATATTTCAATATATCAGAAACGAGTTGTGCGTAATTGAAATTTATTAAATCTTGTAAATATCGAAATTACATTTTTGATTTTTGTTGATCATTCATCAGTTGTTTAGCCAAAGTAATTCCCTGCTCTGCAAGCTCATATCTCATTTCCTTTGTCATATTCCATTCCCATTTGGGTGCATCTGTTTTTATGGGGTGTATATCGGAAACCATTAACATTGCAACCGCCCTTAATCCAAGATACTGCGCAACACTAAAAACAGCAGAAGTTTCCATGTCTACACCAACAGCACCATTTTCTCTCCATAACTGCTCTTTACGAAATGTTTGGCGATAGACCGCATCAGTTGACACAATCGGATGGGTACTGATATTAAATACGGAAGCGGCTGTATTAAGCAGCTCATCATTCGGAAATGAAGCCTCTACGGATCCATAGTAATGAAGGGATGTTCCTTCCTCTACGAATGCTTTTCGGGGCGCAATAATTTCGCCAATATGAACATTTTCGGCAAAAGCACCGCACATTCCGATAGCGATAATATTTTTAACCCCCAATGCGGCAAGCGTTTCAACAGTGTCTACCGCTTGAGGTGCACCGCGTCCTCCGTCCAAAAAGCATAAATTCAATTCATTTATTTCCCATATCGGACAGCGATTAAGAAATCGCGGAAACGGTTCTGCCATTTCTCTTGCCTTATAATGCTCCACAAGGTAATCCGTCACCTTGCTCAGAAAAAACACAATCGCTGTTTCCGGCAGGTGCAAACGGCACTCACGATGTGCGCTGTGTATCTGCTCAACCGCTGTAATAACCGCTTTCGAGTCATCGTCAGGCAAATGCCACATAATAAATCCTCTCCCTGCATTAAATTTAAGTTTCTTTTTCTGTTTATCCGAAGCATAATCATATCCAAGACCGGTTTTATTGATATAATGTATATAAATTTCAGCCTTGCGAATAAAAAAATCAAAACTAATTTCACATTCTCTTTTGCCGTTAAATCGGAAAAACAGATTCAGTTTTGATAATTTTCACCTTGCTTAACGAACATTTCGTAGTATTTACCCTTACGGGACATCAGTTCATCATGTGTTCCGCTTTCAATAATTTCTCCGTTTTCAATGTGATAAATACAATCAAAATCACGGACGGTTGAAAGACGGTGAGCAATCATAACCGTTGTCGCAGTATTTGATATATCAAGAATATCTTGCATTAACTTAACTTCGGACAAAGGGTCAAGAGCAGACGATGGCTCATCAAGTATCAAAAGTCCGAAGGATTTTGTAAACAATCTTGCAAGCATTAATTTTTGTGCTTCTCCGCCCGAAAGTGCGATGCCGTCTTCTGTAAATTCACGGGAAACCATCGTGTCTAAATTTTCGTTTGCTTTTTTAAGCACTTCTGTTAAGCCGAGTTTATCCAGAATTTCACACAGCTTCTCATCCGACACATTATTATATACTGTTAAATTATCACGCAGGCTCATTGCCAGAACTCGAATATCCTGAAATACTACTCCTATGTTCAGCCGCAAATCATGAATATCATAATCTCTTATATTCTTTCCGTTAACAAGCACCTCTCCGCTGTTCACGTCATATAAACGCAACAGTAATTTGGTTAATGTTGTTTTACCTGCACACGAAGCTCCCGTGATAGAGAACAAAGGTAATTTTTTAGTAGGTTTCATAGTTATGTCTCCTTTTGTTCTATTATATCATTTTAGTTTGAGGCGTGTATATGTAAAGAATGGTTTAAACTAAATTCGACATAACTCTTTACGATACATAACTTCAACCGCATCATAAGAAATCTGCGTGTTATCTGTAAGTTCAAATCCGTGCTTCTCGTAAAAGCGACGGGCACGGGAATTCTTCTCAAACACCCAAAGCAGCACACTGTTATAGTTTGTATTTTTAATTTCATCGAGGATATGATTCATCATCATTGAACCATATCCTTTGCCCCATTTGTCACATAAGCTGTGAATACAGATAAGTTCAGCACAATCTGAAAACTGAGGATTTCTTGCTTTGCTCCAAGCTGCTATACAATAAGGTTTACCGTCAATTTCAAGAATTGACATTTCTGCATAACCGGATTTCAGGACTTTCTCATGCATTGCTTCGGCTTTTACAATATCAGTACATATTTCCATATCTTCAGCAGAAATAATATCCGCAAATGCAGACTTCCACGATTCTGTTTGAATGTATGCAAGTATTTTCTCGTCACCGAGTTTGGCTTTACGTATCTTTGTATTCATATGATTCCTTATAAACTCAACTTTCTGATTATCCTGCTTTTCTTTAACATTTATCCTATAACCATCTTGAGAAGATTTTTGATAAACTTTCAGATACTGTTCTAACGATAAAAGCATAAACTTGGTTCCTGATATATTACGGATTTTAATATCACAAATATTAATACCCGCAAACTCTTTCAAACCTTCAATAGAAGCGTAAGAATAATCAACATCACCTTTATGAAATGTGTGTTCCTGTTCATCAATTAATGTATATCCGTGACTTTCCAAAAACAATTTAAATTCTTTCCACTTGTCACCTGTTACAAACACTTGTGGAATAAGAATATCAATATCATCTGCATTTAATGATGAATTTGTTAAAACCTCTAATCCTAACGAGCCATATAGCAACGAAACAATATTAAATTTGTCATTAAGCATTTTTGCATTTTGTAAAAAGCAATCAAATTTAGTCATTGTTTTACCTCACAATACTTTTTGATAAATATTCTGACCGTTGATTTCAAAGATTGTTTTATAACCGCACTTTTCGTAAAAAGCATCTTCTTTAGAACCTAAAGTTATATATTTATATTGCATTTCCCTTGCTTTTTCTTCAAAGAGTTCCATCAATTTTTTAGTGATACCTTGTCTGCGATAATCTTCATCACAGGCAACAAAACCGATTACAAGACTATCTTTGTTTTCAGCACGACCTAAAACTGCTGAAACTACCTTTTCATTGTTACAAGCATATAACAATGGTTGATTTCCGTCTCTTAACCTTCTTGACCAAGCTTCGTACCCATACAATTCTGCATTATCATTTCCTAAGATTCTATAACACATTTCAAGAACGGCTGTTAATTCTTGTTCTGTTTTAATTTCTTTAAACTCAATCATATTAAATCATTCCCATAACCCTGAAGTAGATTTCCCACTTTTACCTGTAATGCCCACAACCCTTGGCCATTGGTTAGTTTCAATTATTGTAGTTGCATTTATATTCCCTAAATGTGCATAGTCCGCTTTCATCCTGTAAAACAGTTAATAACAAATGGATATGGTCAGGCATAATTATGTATTTATCAACCCGTGTTCCTTTGTATATTTTTTCAATATTGTTTATTGCTTCTTCGACAATATTTCCGTAATCTGATAATTTGCAGGACGGACGCCCGATGGGCGCCCCTACGATGCTGCCGAATAAATTTTTCTTATCTTTTGTGCATACGGTGATATAATATGTTCCGCATGAGGAATAATCGAAACCTTTTAACCTGTTATCTTTTCGTTTTATCAGATAATATCATCTCTTAGTATTTTATTGTTTACAAAATCAATCAACTGTTTCAGGTTATGTATTGTCCATTCGTCATTACTTTTACCTTTTCGGTCAAGATAAAATGAGGTAAATCCTTGTTCTCTTGCTCCGTCCGCTTCTTCCTTGCAATCATCAACAAATATACTTTCAGCAGCTGATACACCTTGTGCTTGAAGAGCAGCATTGAAAATAATCGGACTGGGTTTACCTGCACCGACTAAGGAGCTTGCAGTAAATGATGTGAAATACTTTGCGATACCAAGCTGTTGCAAGGTGAATTCGAGCGACGGTGAGGTATCGCTGATAACTCCCATTTTGTAGCCATGATTTTTGAAATATTCAAGCACCTCTACCGTTTCAGGGAATAATGCTCTGTCACCGTTACACCAAAGTTCATTCAGGAGTAATTCAGCTTTACTTTCAACATTATCTGTAACACCTTCGCCTATAAGCAAGTGATAATAATATCTCTTAAAAAACTCACGTTCATCTTGGAGTGTCTTATACCATGGCTTTCTGCCTTCGCTTGCGAGTTGAAACAGCGACATCATTTTATCGTAATCAAGTTCAAATGGCTTGCCACTCCACTCGCTGATTGTCTTATCTCGCCACTCTTCTTTTTCAGCCGTGAAATATGTCAAAGTTCCGTCACGGTCAAAGAATATTGCTTTATATTTGTTGAGTCTGCATTTCCTGTAAATCTCTTCAATACTCGGTGATTTATAAGCAATATATTCATCTATGCTGTCTGGGTATAATTCTGCCCCTTCTTCTTTTACTTTACCGTATTTCTGTACTGCTTCGGGATTATTCCTCAAATAATCTCTGAAAGCAATATGCCTGTGAAGTTCTGCTGAAAATTCAGGGCAAACATATAAGTGATGTTTCGGCAAATCTACATTGCCTCGATAATCAAAGGCTTCTCTGTCTTTTATTCCGAGATTTCCTTCATGTATGTAACCGAGAGATGCAAGTCTTTCAACCACAGTATCGAACACGGAATAGTCTTTAATAACAATATCAATGTCAATAATCGGTTTTGCAGAAAGCCCCTCAACAGAAGTGCTGCCGATGTGCTCAATGCTGATTATTATATCTTCTACTGCTGTCAAAATATGCTGTTTGATTGTCTCAAAATCTGTTTCCCATTGTTCGTTATACGGAACAACTACAACTCGTTTTGCCATTTCTACACCTCTTTTAGCATCTTTTTTCAAAGCAGGCAAGAACTACCCCCCCGGTTCTGTTTCAAGTCTTTTGCCTGTGTCTATGTAACCGCATTTTGCATAGCATTTTCTGTTTTTATCCAAGTTTTCAGGAAAATCAACATATAATTTTCTCGGATTTTTCAAAAACTTTTCAGACTGTAATATCGCTTCTGTTGCTATGCCTTTGTTCTGATATTCGGGTGAAATATATACTCTGCCGAGATAATATTTTCCACAACGAAGATTCTTTACAAATGGAGTTGAACCTTTAAGCCTGTATAAAATACCGCCAACGATTTTCTCATCCGAAAGAATTGTTAAATACAGAAATTTTGGATTGTTCAATCTGCAAAGTATATCTCTTTTATCTCTTAAATATGGATTTCCTTCGTCGTGATATTTTTCATAAAGAGGCTGAAAGGCTTTTTGCTGAATATCTGTCAGAATATCAACATCTTCCAATTTGGTTAATCTTAATGAAATCACCGTAATCCCTCCAATAGAAAAAACTCCTCTGATGTGAATAATCAGAGAAGTTCAGTAAAATCGCTAAATATAAATTCAAATTGCGGACAAAACAACATCTGATTTAATATGTGAATCTGAATAATAAAGATAATACATTGTCATTTTGTCCACCTGCCTTTCATTTTTTCTTATTGTAACAATATAGAAATAATTTGTCAACCTATACAGTATAACTTTCAAAAAAATCATACTAAAAATATTGTACCACACTTAATGAAATATTGCTGCGCAATATGAAATAATCCTGCAATTATGAAATATTTTGTCAAAGGACAAAATGTGAAATAAAATCCGCCTAATAATCATATGCGTTAGCATATTTCATATCAAAGATATTTCACTCGCCGTCAGGCGAATTTCATTGAAAAAAGCACTTGCGATTACAAGTGCTTTTTTCCTGGGATTCGTATCCTTTTTTTGAACCCCTTTATTTTTTATAAATCCCTTCTTCATACCATATGCGGTTCA
>CAZDQE010000071.1:0-10238 GCA_964507395.1 uncultured Eubacteriales bacterium
ATCGGCACATCACTTGAGAGTAAAAGCCTGGTTGTGCTTACGGATTCTAATGTCAAGCGATATATCCGTAAAGGGGCAAACCAGAATTCAGGCAGCAATCAGACAGATGTTATAGTTGTTGATGAAAACGGAAATATATCACCGGAAACTCCGCTTATCTGGGACTTTGATGCAATTACAGCGGCTTTAGCTTATCCCATTGACACCGAAACATTAACCGTAAAAGGCGGCCGATTCACAACTATTGCAAATAATGCATCTTCTGAGTATAACTATTATGCAAGAGGCATTCAGGTCAGACGCTCAAATACCGTTATAGACGGAATATATCACGATATACAAAATGAGGGCAAAACGGGTGCTCCGTATTCGGCTTTTGTCAGTATTTCTTGCTGTGCTGACGTAACAGTAAAAAACTGCACGTTTACAGGTCATAAAAAGTACTCAACAATAGGCTCTGCAGGAACGTCGGTAACAATGGGCACTTACGATATAGGTGCAGCAACGGCAGTTAATGCAAAGTTTATCAATTGCAATCAGACAAACGATATAACCGATGGCGATTATTGGGGAATTGCAGGCACGAACTATTGCAAAAATCTGGTGTATGACGGCTGTGCACTTTCCCGCTTTGACGCACATCAGGGTGTTTTTAATGCAACGGTTATAAACTCCGTTCTCGGTCATCACGGAATTAAACTGATAGGAAGCGGAACAGCTCTGATTGAGAACACAACTGTTTTATCCGACAGCTTCATTGCCCTTCGTTCAGATTACGGTTCAACCTGGAACGGTGAGCTTATTATCCGCAACTGCAAATTTTATCCCACGGGTGTGTCGAGCCATATTATTGACGCGGAAAATTCAGAGGACCACGATTTCGGTTATACCTGCTATCTGCCTCAAAAAATAGAAATTGACGGTTTCTATGTTCACAGAATCGGAATTAATTATATTTTCAACATGGTTAATTCAAAGCATATTTTCGATTCATACAATGCAGAATACCCCATTGTTCCTCCGCAGGAAATAACCGTTAAGAATTTCGACTGTTTGCTTTTCGGAGAGCTTTTCGTTTCGATGAACAAGGCAATATTCAAGACACAAATTTCATCATAGAATCAGCTTTGAAAAGCGAAAAATTTATCCCGTGGTGCATTCGCCGAGTGTTGGTAAGGAGGATTTTATTTCTCGGGCAAAAATCCTTGTGTTATTGCCAAAAGCCTCGCAAGGCGTTACTCACGATTCTTTATCTTGTCCTATCCGAAACCGACTTTCTGTAAAAACATGGTTGACAACTCAAAAAACATGTGTTACTATAATGAAAATCTTTCAGGAGGAAACCGGTATGTTCTTTATCTCTATCCGACGCAGACGAAGATAGCTTGTATCTTGTATTGGGTACAGGCTTGATTTGCTATGTGCCTGACAGAGTGATAGAGAAAAGTTTACCTTTTATATTACTGTTAACGGCATATAGCTGTTAACAGTATTTTTTTTGGAGGTTATATAAATGAATAAAATCAATTTTTCAACATTAAACAATGCGATTTTTGAACAAATCAATTTACCCGATAATGCGGTTATTGCTGATTTGGGTTGCCGTGATGCAACTTTTTTGTCAGGATTTGAACAGGCTTTTCCGAATAAAATTAAAAAAGCTATCGGTGTAGATATCAATGACAAAGGCTTTAAAAATGTTAAGTACAAAAAGCCTATTAAACTTAAGGTTATGAATTGCTCGGAAAAACTTAAATTCGATGATAATACTTTTGATTTTGTGTTCACTAAAGATATGTTTGAATGTGTAACGGACAAAGATTTTTTGGTCAGCGAGATTCACAGAATTTTAAAGCCGGGCGGAGTTGTGGTTTGCGTAAACTGCGATTGGGAAAGTGTAGTTTATAACGGCAAAAACAAAGAACTGATTTCAAAGGCAATTTATGCTTATGCGGTTACAAAGCAGCCTTGGATGGATGACCTTGACAGTTGGATAGGCAGAAGAATGTACGGCTTTTTCAACAGGAGTAAATTATTTGAAAGCACGATAAGCGTTCATAATGTTGTTGAAACTGAATATAAGGAAGGCACTTTTGGTTATGATTTAAGTTTGGATATCGCATGGCTTTTTAAAGAAAACACAGGAGCTTTCAGCAAAGAAGAATATGATGAGTTTATAGATGATCTGAAATCAGCAGATCAGGACGGATGTTATATTTTCTCTAAGCCGTATTACATTTATAAAGGTGTTAAAATCTGACCTGTTTGTACTGCATTTAATAACGCTTTATCTACTCCCGTAATTAAATCAATTTTAAGCCGAAGCCGATCGTTTCTGATTTTAATATACAGGCTTGTATTTTATTGCAGAAAACAATATAATTAAATTGTATTCATATTTTCAGATTATTGTCAGCTTTATAAAAGAGCAGACATAACAAAATCAATGGTTTTAAAAGAGGAGAAATTGAAATGATAATAATAAACAGAATCATTGCGTGCTTTGTGTCGTTTATCTGCATGGCTTCGTCACTTTTCGGCATCGCTGATGCAGAGAAGATAACAGCAAGACAATATGCGATTGAAGGCAGTGGTTCTTGCGAAATCGGAGGTGGCAGAGTGGGGGTTCATGATCCGTCAATTGTTGAAAGTAACGGCATTTACTATATGTTCGGCTCTCACGGTGTTGCGGCAAAAAGCGATGACATGATAAGCTGGGAAAATGTAGCCTGCGGAATTAATGATTCAAACAGAATGCTTGTTCCTGAAGGCAAAACTCTCCGCGAAGCATTGGTAGAGCCTTTGAGCTGGACGGATGCTTTTCAGTGTGTGAACGGCTACAATGAAGCTGATTGGCAAACTAATATCTGGGCAGCAGATGTTATATATAACAAAGCTATGGGTAAATATTGCTACTATGCGTCTTGCTCTGTCTGGGGCACGACAGGCTCTGTTATCTGGTTTGCCGTAAGTGATAATATAGAGGGACCTTATGAATATAAGGATGCTTTGGTCTACTCGGGCTTCAATAATCTTTCAGGTGAAAATTCTTTTGTCCGCAAGAATGCTTTGCATTACTCTTTTACAAATATTTCAGAGCTGTTCAGACAGGGTGTTTACAGTGCAAAAGAACTGAAAAATGCTCCTTGGTTCAATGAATACGGAGAATATGACGGCGCAAATTATCCGAACTGTATTGACCCCGGACTTTTCTACGACAAAGACGGCAGACTGTGGATGGTTTACGGCTCATATTTCGGCGGTACATATATCATGCCCTTGGTTGAAGAAACAGGTCTTCCCGATTATGATTATATGAAGTCACATGATGATTACGATATGTATTTCGGAAAGAAAATCATAAAAACAACATTGGCAAATGATTTGTCAGGCGAGGGCGCGTATATTACATACGACAGTGAAAACGGATATTATTATCTCAATGTTTCCTATTACGGTCTGGGCTCTCTCGGCGGCTACAATATAAGAGAATACAGAAGCGAAAACCCTGACGGACCTTTCCTTGATGCTTCGGGTAACAATGCACTTGACGACATTAACACGGGAATAAAGCTTTTCGGAAATTATAAATTTGATTGCCTTGATACCGCTTACCTTTCCGGAGGTCATTCATCTTCTCTTGTTACCGATAACGGAAAGATGTTTATTGCATACCACACCAGATTCAACAACGGATATGAAGGCTATGAAACAAGAATCCATCAGATGGCAAGAACACAGAACGGCTGGACTGTTGTGCTTCCTTTTGAATATTCAGGTGAAACGATAAACAAAAACGGATATTCAGCCGAAGAAATCTGCGGTGAATATGAATTTATAGCTCACGGTACAACAGGAAACACCTGTTCAGATTGGGCAGATGTTGAAAATATTATTTCTCCTGCGCAGACTGTCACTCTCAACCCTGACGGAACAATAACGGGACTTAAGGTGTTTGAAAGTGAAAAAGGTAACACTTCTGTTTCTTTCCGTGATGTCAGCGGTTCATGGGAAACGCTGAACGGCACAGCCTATGTGAGCTTTATTATTGACGGTGTAACTTATGAAGGAGCTTTCTGTGTTCAAAAGGACGAAAGTGAAGCGAAAACAGAAAAACTTGTTTTTAGCGCTGTGGGAAATAACAATGAATGTATCTGGGGTGTAAAGAAATAATCCAACCGTCAGTTGATTTATTATCTCCAAACAAGTCATTGATTTATTCTGAAAAAATTGGTACGATACAGATGACAACAGCGCTGTTGATTTCTTTAAGGAGTTGACTAAAATGACAATCAATATTGGCGAAACAATAAAATCAATGCGAAAAGATAAAAACATAACACAGGAGACTCTTGCGAATTTTCTCGGTGTTAGCAACCAGAGCATAAGCAAATGGGAGCGTAATGAAACATATCCTGATATTACAATGCTTCCTGCAATAGCGTCTTTTTTCGGCACAAGCGTTGACAATCTTCTCGGCATTAACAAAATCGAGCAGGAACGTAAAATACAGCATTATTGCAACGAGTATTCAAGACTTTGGAGTGAACATAAACCTGAAGATGTGACAGCATTGATGAAGCAAGCGGTGTGTGAATTCCCCGGAAATTTTGATTTACTTGTAAAATACCTGAACTGCCTTACAAATGCCAATCTCAATGCAAATCGTTTGCTTGAGGTCAGAGATGAGGCACAGAATATTTATGAGTTGATTCAAGAGCAGTGCACAACCGATAGTATCAGAATTTGGGCAAAGAAGCTGATGTGCAGATATTTGAGCAGATTAAGTGTGATTGATGCAAGCGGAGTAGATATAACTCATGCTGAAAGAGTGTTGTCAGGTATGCCTTTAATGCAGAATTCACGGGATATTGAAGCTATGTATATTTATCACAATGATGCAGAAAAAAGAAAGCAAGCCTGTGCAAACGGTGTATCTGAGCTGTTAAGATTGCTTGGAGAAACCTTATTCAGAACATATGACGAGCCTACAGACTATGATGAAAAAATTTTGGAGAGCTTTATCAATTTGCTGAAAGCTATTATGCCCGATGAGGATTACGGCAAGAGCTTCAATCATATCATTTACAATTGTGGTTATCTCGGTGTAAAAAGATATTTGAATGGTGACGAAGAACGTGCCATCAGATGCTTTGAGGAAGAAGTGAGACTTGCCAAAGCTTTTGACAGTTTACCTGACATTTCCGTAAGTACATCACCTGTTGTAAATGGTGCTATATTCGAAAAAGCAAAAACTAACCTTGGAACAAGCAAAATGCAAAGCAGAGTAAAGCATCTTTTATCTGAAAGATATCCTCTTTCAGATGCTTTCAGAGAAAAAGACTCGTTTATACAATTAGTAAATAGGCTTGAATAAAGTTTACAGGCAACTTTTCTGTTTTGACAAAAACAAATCAGCAAATTGAAAAACCCCCGACGGGAGAGCAGTTAATCTGCTCTTCCATCGGGGGTTTTTCTTGAGAAACAAATATTTCTTGCCGAAGTCCGGTGAAATTGATGTTTCAAAAAGTATAATTCGCCGAATTTGTATTACTGCTTTGCACCCTACAGCAATTCTCTGAAACACAAGACATCGGGTACCGGTTTCCGTTCAGACGCCTGTAATGATATACTACTCACAACTAAAAAGTCAATTATTTTAAATGAAAAAAGTTGTTTGCGGCTGATCTCTGATGTGTTTTAAACCTCATAATCAAAGGAAAGACGGGTGTCAACATTGGGTCTTACTTTTCCGTTGGCGATTTCCACGTGGAGAGGGTGCTTCTGATAATTCTGCAAAGCCTCAACACTTTCAAAGGTTGAGTCCATCATAATATCACCTGAGGATGATGGCAGCTTTTCTGTGAGAATATGCATTTCTGTCAGGCCTTCGATTTTGCCCACTAAGCCTTCAAGAGATACTTTAATATCTTTTGCTGCGCTTTCTTTGTTTACATCGTCTTTGAGATGCCAGATTATCATATGTTTTACCATAAAATTCACTCCTTATACAAATTAAGGCTGTCAGAAGACAGCCGCTTTTTTACTCCTCTGAAAAAGCTTCTTTGTCTACACCGCACAGGGGACAGGCATAATCGTCAGGTAAATCTTCCCATTTTGTACCGGGGGCAATTCCGTTATCAGGCTCGCCTTTTTCTTCATCGTAGACATAGCCGCATATATTACAGACATACTTTTTCATAATATTTCCTCGCTTTCGTTGTGGTGGAAATATTTTTAGCAGAAAAATATGATTTATTCAAAAAATGAGAAGGTCTGTAAGCCGAGTTCTGTCGTTTAAGGCAATCATCTGTCTAGGCTCTGCGTTGCCGCAGCGCTCAAGCCACCTTTCGAGGTATACATCGAGCAAATGCGTAACCTCTGTCGGTGTTGCTCCGGATAGGGTTTACTTGGCTGCAGAGTCTCCTCTGCACCGGTGCGCTCTTACCGCACCATCTCACCCTTACCGCTGAAAAGCGGCGGTATATTTCTATGCACTTTCCCTAAGGTCACCCTCGGCGGCCGTTAGCCGTTATCCTGCTCTGTGGGGCTCGGACTTTCCTCGTCTGAAAAAATCAGCCGCGACTGCCCAACCTTCTCCACTAAATTTTAAAACAAAAACCGTTGTTTGTCAATAAAATGAATCCAATTTTCGTTTACTTCTTGCATATTCATTCTCTTTAGTGTAAAATAGCAAGCAGGAGATGATATGTTTGGCAAACAGAGACGGCAGCAGAAATTCTGACATACCGGTTTCAAAAAGGAAACAACCGCCTCAGAACAACAGAAAACCGAATCCGTACAGCTATGAGGAGCTTATGCGACGCGAGAACGGACAAGCACCTCAAAAACGCGGAGGCGATGTTTATGTGGACAGAAACAGGGCGGCAGAGAGAAAAAGATATAATGATTACCTGAACGATTTTGACGGCGGTTCGGGTGATATTCGTATTTCAAAAACGAAAAGAGATACAGAAATGCCCAGAGAATATTCAAAGGGCGGAGAAAGAAAACGCGTTCCGAAACAGAAGAAAAAACACGGAAGATTCTTCAGATTTGTTGTTTCCGTGCTTTTGATTATTGCGATTGTTTTTGTGGGTGCGACAGGTTATCTGACAACTGTTTTCATGAGTGCAGATTATCAGAAGACTGACAAAAATTATACCTCTTCAACTTCTTCAATGGCACTGAAAAGCGACCCGTTTGTGGAGAATATTCTTCTTATCGGTGTCGATGACAGAAAGGGCGGAGAGGTTTCACGAAGCGATACGATGATTCTCGTTTCAATCGACAAAAAACACGGTCAGATTAAAATGACATCTTTCATGCGTGACACTTATGTGACTATCCCCGGACACGGTGAGGATAAGATGAATGCCGCCTGTGTTTACGGCGGACCTCAGCTTGTTATGGAAACTATAGAATACAATTTCGGAATAGATATTGATAACTATGTTCTTGTTGACTTTAACGCTTTCAAGGATGTTATTGACAGCTTCGGCGGCGTAACGGTTGAAGTTGAGCAGAGAGAAGCTGAATATATCAACAGAACATCAAAGCAGAACATTGAATACGGAGATGCAGTAACTCTCAACGGAGAGGAAGCACTGGTGTATGTAAGAATCCGTTATCTTGACAGTGATTTCTACAGAACGCAGCGACAGAGAAAGGTGATTTCAGCAATTCTTTCTCAGGTGAAGAAATCAAATCCCCTTGAGCTTATTGATACGGCGAAAACAGTTCTTTCTTATGTGGAAACCGACATGAATCCTGTCAGATTATCTTTGCTTGCTGAAGGCGCAGTGCTTCTGTATATGCGATATGACATAGTTCAGTCAAGGGTGCCTTTTGACAATAAATATACGAGCTCCACGATAAACGGAGCCTCTGTCCTGACAATCGACAAGGCGGAGACATCTGAGCTTATTCAGGACTTTATTTACAACAAGGCAGAAATAGAAGAAGGAGAATAAACAATGGCAAATATTAACGAAAAACCTATGGGTCACGCAACAGAAAAGCCCGACCATATAATGCTTTCAATCAACGGAGATGCAAGACACCAAATGGCAATTACATGGAGAACTGATATGTCAGTTGCCGAGGGATATATCGAATACCGCGAAGAAAACACACAAAACATTGTGAGAAAAGATTCTGAAAATCTTGTATTCAAAAGCGACAGAGATGAAAGCTATATTCACACCGCAATTGCTGACGGACTGAAAGCCGGTACAAAATATTTTTATACATGCGGTGACGATAAAAACAGAAGTAAGGAATATTTCTTCACAACCGAGGAAGATAATCTTGAGAAGTTTACGTTTGTTGCGATCTCAGACCAGCAGCAGGGAAATTTCTACAAGCAGGATTATTCGAAAATTCAGAAGTTTCTCCTTGAAATTCTCAAAAAACACCCTGAGGTAAAATTTATCGTTACAGGCGGTGACAACACAGACTGCGGTCAGCACGTTGTTCAGTGGAACGGTGCGCTCAAGGGCATGGAAGGTATTATGGAATACAGACCTCTCATGATGACACTGGGTAACCATGATAACAGAGGGTTTAAAGATTACGAAACAAGCGAAGGCAGATATTATGCTGAGCCTGCAGAATTTTTTGATACACAGTTTAAAATGGCTTATCCCTACAACGGCCCCGAAAACTGGAAAACAGAGAACTATTCCTTTGACTATGGCAATGTTCATTTCTGCGTTATGGGAATCAACGGTCCCGACGAGGTGGGCGAATGGATAAAAGAAGACCTGAGTTCAAGTGATAAAACATGGAAAATCGGTACGTACCATTTTCCCATTTACTATTCAAACCCTGCAGGTCATAATTTTGATGCGTTTCCGTGGATGCGTGAGGGTGTTGATATGTGCGATATTATGCTTGCAGGACATGAGCATAATTTCTCACGTTCATTCCCCGTAAAGAACGATGAAATTTTTGCAAAGCCATCTCAGGGAACAATTCACTACATGCTTTCAAATGCAGGCGGCGGTGCTCCCGGTTGTAATTCACAGCAGAGCATTTTCCATGCCGCTTTCTACCCTCAGGAGATTGAAAACAGACCTTCTTTCGCACTTTTTGAGGTTGACGGAAAGAAGATGAAAATTACTTCTTACCTTGGCGAAGGTGACGATATCGAAAAGGATATTATTGACGAAGTTATCATTGATAAAGAAAAGGACGAGATTCTGCCTCACGCAATGCCTCCCGTTTATCTTGAAAGACATCCGAGAATGGTATTCAAGGGAATGCTTGCAGGTCTTGGCGGAGTTGATGCCTGTCCTGATAAAATTGACGGCGTATGGTATGCTCCGTTGTCAGTGGTTTTCCAGAGCGTGGGAGCTTTCGTTGCAAAGGAAGAGGGCAAAATGACTCTCGGAATCTACGGCAAGAAAGTAACCTTTACAGAGGGCAGTGACGTTGCGGTTCTTGAAAACGGTGAAGAAGTGAAACTTGATGCTCCCGTTGTGAGAGGCAGAAGAGGACTTCTTTACGTGCCCGCATTCAGTGCATCTGCAATTTACGGTTTCAGATGTGTTTATGTTGAACATAATAACTTCATGTTCTGGGAACACGAAAGCGAAAATATTCCGTTGTTTGAACAACCGTAAAAAATTTTTTATTCTCCCTATTACCACATTTTTATGATTTTTTCAAGACTTGTTTTTTTATTTGTTTTGTTGTATTAAATATATAAGGAGATGATGTTTTGAATAAATCAATATGCGGAGTGAATTGTGACGAGTGTTTCATGAAAGACAGGTGCAACGGCTGTGTCCAAACAATGGGTTGCCCTTTCGGGAAACGATGCTTTATTGCAGAGTACATAAAACTTGGAGGAGAAGAAATGCTTGAGGAATTCAAAAATAAAATTATTGAAGAATTTAACGAACTTAAAATTCAGGGAATGCCAAAAGTCGAAAACCTGAATGCACTTGCAGGAAGTTTTGTTAATCCGGAATATGCTCTTCCAAGCGGAGAAAGTATAAAGTTTTTAGATGACAACAGCACTTATCTTGGGAATCAGCTTGAATGTGAATTCGGCGGTGACAGGTGCTTCGGTGTTGTTGCAGGACCTGATTTCTTACTTGTTTGCACATACGGCGAAAACGGCTCAGATCCTGAGTTGGTAATGTATAAAAAGAGATAAAAAACAGCAGGGCTGATATTTAGCCGAGGTGCGATAACGAAGTATTTATGTAAGGTGGCGGTACAGCGAAAGC
>CAZDQE010000072.1:0-9926 GCA_964507395.1 uncultured Eubacteriales bacterium
CAAGAATTTTTGGTGCATATGACGGAAAAAGAGCAAACATAATTTCGTGCAAGGGTTTTTTAGAGGTCCCCTCTAATATATCATATCCTGAAGCAATTGGCAATGTTTTTCTATGCTCTTACAAAAACATAATAATTTGTGTCAAATCCTCCGTAACGGTAGTCACCGCTTTTCCATTCGATTATCATGTAACTGACACCTTTCAATGTGCGTATTTCGTACTCGCAGGCTGACCGGTTCCATTTGCGCAAAAGATAATTTTCGGTCCAGACAACCTTGTCGTCACCCTCAAAAATTTCATCCTCATAAACGCATCTGCATTTACCACCCTCAAAAAATTCGACTTCTTTGAAATACAAATCCTCTATTGGCTCTTCGTTTTGAGAAAACTCCGATTTATTGACAATGAATGAATGGGCACGCCACTTGCCGATCACTCTTGGGTCGTTCACAAACGGCTTGTTTATATCATCCTTTCTCGCTATGCTTTCGGCAGAATATTCAACTGAGTCAACCTTTTTAAGCGACAGAAAAGTAGGCTTGCCACCGCGGCAGGTCTCAAAATCTCTTAAAGTTATGAGCATATATTTCCCGTCAACTTTTTCTTCAATTTCGTACTCATTATAAACTGAGCCTGTCAAATAACCATTGCTGATAAAATAACCTTTTGTCCAACTATAGCCCCAGTATTCCTCGCCGTCAGGCAAAAAATAAAGATACTTTACATCGCCGCCGTAAAAACCGCTTTTGTCACAGAAAATATTATCGCAATAATCCTCTTTTACTGCGAAGACACCTATTACCTCCCACTTTCCGATAACCTCCTTATCGTCCTCAAAGGGGAGCACAGGATTTTCTGCAATCTCCTCGTCGTGGAGTTTTATAACTTCACAACTGATTTCGTCCTCCTTTACTTTAAACTGAGAAACGCGCTGAAAATCTGCAGACTTGATTTCCAAGTCCATGCGTCTGCACAAATCGTAAAAATCCTCAGAGTTTTCAGTTTTTATCTTCGCTGTATTTTTTTCAAAAACAATATTTAATTTTGTCATAACAAGTTTTGCCTCCTTAAGATTTTCAAGAGCAAGCAGGAGTTCCTTCTCCTTCCTGCAGAACATAGAAATTACCTCTTCATTTGTCAATCTGCAAGAAATAATTTCTCTGATTTCATGCAAAGTGAAGCCCGCTTTTTTCAAAGCAGTAATTCGGTGAAATGTCAGAATTTGTTCGGAAGAATAATACCTGTAACCCGAAAACAAATCCGTGTGTTCGGGAATAAGTAATTTTTCCTTGTCATAATGGCGCAGCACAGATATTTTTGTTCCGCAAACTTTTGCAAATTCTCCGATCTTCATTTTACATTCTCCTATCTTATAAGGTACCTTATGCTTACAGTATAAACCTGAACTTTAGTTGAGAGTCAATAGGTTTTTCAAAAAATCATCCGAACATTTCAAGGAAAAGAAATGTCCGGACTTTTTTATTTTATCGCATCAAGATTTACACCCTTGGTTTCGCTGACCTTTGAAATGAGAATAACTGCGGCTGCAGCAACGCAAGGAACTGCGGCAATCAGACAGGTGAGCCATACGGGAAGGAACTGCATTCCGACAACCACAACTGCATAGCCTGCTACAAGCCCGATAATCACAAGAAGTCCTTCTGCTCCAACAACCGATGCTCTGATATCTGTCGGAACTTTTTCCGTCATCATAATATTCATATAATCTCTGCCTATCCAGTAACAACCCTGATAAAGACCGCAGAAGCCGCCGATAAGATACGGATTCCAAAGATTATTGATTCCCACAGCAAAGAGTATAAAACCTGTTATACAAAGAACACTCGCTCCCACAATAAGCTTCTTTCTGCCGAACGTGTCAGCAATCATTCCCGAAAACAAAGTAAGAACTGCGTAAACAATGGGAAGAACAAACATAGATTTTGTTATGTCTTGCGTGCTCATTCCTGCAATGTGCATTGATGATTCATAATAAAGTGCAATTGCAGGCATACCCGCATCAAAAATGATATGTGAAATTATCAGATGTTTTGTATCCTTATTGGCAAAAATAAATTTTGCAGCATTGAAAACTCCCGACTGATTTCTCTGTGCCTTTTTCTCCTGTTTTTCCCTGAGCTTGCGTTCCATTCTCTCTTCGTAGGGAATGGAAAGATAGGCAATTCTTTCGCTTACGAATACTTTGGTATCCTTCGCAAAAACGACCACCATAACTGCTGCAATAACACCTGCAACAGCAGGAGCAAGGAAGATTCTTCTCCACTGAGTTGCATCATTTCCCATAAGCATATTACGAAGCACAGGTATACACACTACGCCGAAAATTCCGAGAGCTTTGAGAGCACTGTAAATCGCCGCGCGGAATTTATCGGGGGCTTCTTCCAGAATATAAATAATCTGTATATCATGACCGAAGAAAAAGCTTATAACAGCATATCCCAGAAGAAATACAAGATAATTCGGTGAAAACCAGATGATAAAAAGTCCTGCACTCATGCCGAGTGTTGAAAGTGCAAAAAGGGGTTTTCTTCCCCATTTATCAGCAAGTGCCTTATAAAAGGGTGTTATAATTCCGAGAACATAGCTGATAACGCTGACAGAGGTATGTAAAGAAAGTCCCTCTTCAAAGGTATAGTATTTGCCGAGAAAAGGATTGTTGACAAAAAATTCCGTTACAAAAGAGGATTGGACGGAAACCGAAAGATTACTCGTCACCTCATCAATTATGTTTACAAATGCAATTATAACAAGCAGTATCAGGAAATATATACTGCCTGTAGCCTTTGCTGATTTTTTCTTAAGAGATGTAAGCTGCCTTTCCTCAAAGGCTTTAGTTCTTATTTCTTTTCTTTCTTTATTTTCCATTTTAAATCTCCCGATAATCTCAACACAGAATTTCTTCAATCACCGTCTTTAATTTCCTTTTCATTTCTTCCGATTCACAGGAAGAAGGTTTATTATCGTCCCGCATGATTTCCTTCTTACCGCAGCAGAACATCTTCTTTATCCGAAAATTTATCGGTAATTATTATATAGCACAGGAAGAATTTCGCAAAGATTTCTGTACTCAATGCAGCAATGCTCTGCCATTCCCTTTGCAGTTTTTTCGGTTATCACAATCTTTCTCAGCAACGGATTTTTCATGGTTTTTCCAAGCCAGAATCGGCTTATCATAAACAAGCCTTCATCCGTCTGCTTATATATGTGCGCCATTTCTGTGTGCCTGACAAGTCCGTTGAAAGTACTTACATGACCGCAAACAATTTTCACAATATTATTTTCCTGCATTAATTGTCTTGAAAAGCCGAATTCTTCAGGTGTCACAAAATCAATGCGTAACGGCATTTTCATTCCGCCGATTCGTTCTACAGGATACTGCGAGTTAGCCTGAAAGGCAGGAAGCGTCTGCTGTTCAAAAAAATCACGGTCTTTTTTTCGGTAAGAAATACCGATATGCTCAGACGGGAACCACACCTGATAACGAATTGTTTCTTTTGCGTGCCACCAGAACCACCACTCGATCATATCAGCGGTAATTTCCGGCATGGGACAAATCATCGACACCAGAAAGGTTCCGTCCTTCATCATCTTATACCCCACCTCGTTCTGAAGCTTGGCATCCGACAAAATTTCATTTTTTTCTTCAAAAGATGTGCATGTTATTTTGTTTTCAGTCAATGCCTCGGTTATCTCCGAGGGCATATTAGGTAAAGGCTTTTTCAACAAATCTCTGATTTCCATTTATATCCTCAACGCTTTTATAAGTCATAATTGGGTTTAACGATCTTACCTGTTTTTGATGATTCAACAATTGAAAGACAAACTTCAACAGTCTTTGCTCCCTCGCGAGCATCTGTTAAAACAGGTTTGTCGTTCAGGATTGCATCGGCAAAAACTGCAAACTCTTTAACTGCATTGTGGTTATTGACTTCAATATCAATAATCTGCGGTTCCTGTGTAACACCGTCTTCGTCTGTTGTAAAGAGTGTCATTGTCGGTGAGGTGTTATCACAGATAATTGTTCCTTTTGTGCCGTAAATAACAGTGCGCATCGTATAATCGCGTTTACAGCCTGTTGAAACAAACACCTTGCCTGCAACATTTTCATCAAATTTCATAATTGCGATTGTTGCATCATCATATTCAACCTGTGGCAACAGCTTATGAGTGCCGTATGCAAAAACCTCTTTCGGGTCGCCAACTAACCAGCGAAGAAGGTCAACTGCATGACATCCGCCGCCGATAACGCCGTGACGATCAGGGTCTGCACGCCATTTTTCAAGGATTTTCATGTAGTCATGTGCATATTCAGATTCAGCAAAATAAACTTCACCGATTGTACCCGATTCAATGATTTCCTTTGCTTTTTCAAAAGCAGGAGTAAATCTGCAAATCTGACCGACCATAAATTTAGCGTCTGACTCGTCAGCAACCTTTACTATTTCTTCAATATCCTCACGTGTCAGAGCAAGCGGCTTTTCGCAAAGCACGTGCTTGCCTGCACGAAGCAAATCACATGATACTTTTTTGTGTTGCTGGTCAGGAATAGCCACAGAAACAACGTCAATGTCCTTATTATTTACGATATCCATATAATCAGTAACCCATTTTTCTTCAGGAATACCGTATCTTTCGCCTGCCGCACGAAGATTTTCCTCGTTGCAGTCACAGATTGCCACAATCTCTGCACCCTCGTAACCCATAGCACCCTCAACATGAGACATGCCGAACATCATGCCTATATTTGCAACCTTTAATTTCTTTTCCATAGTCAATCTCCTTTTCCTAAATCAATACTGATATCTTATCACAAATGAGTTATTACAGTCAATATACAGACAATGGAAAAAGTCGCCCTACCTGTGGTAGAATACATATTTTTTATGCAAAGCTGCTGACACCATCTTTTTATCTTAATTTCTTCATATTTACTGTTTGGTTAAGCTGTTGTATACGCCTCAAATAAAATATCTTTGTTCGCATCAGCAAAAAGAATATCAATGATTTGCTTGTCTTATTTGGGTGTGCCTTTTCTTTTATATGACATAGTTCTTTAACAAATATTTTACTAAATCCACAAACCGCTATAAATCTTTTCATTTATATTTTACTCATAGAGGGTACAGCTTTGTTGACAATTAAGTTTTTGTAAGTTCCGCAACAAAATTGTTCCTTGTATTTTCTCAAAAAAATTCAGAAAGGAAATTTTTCAATGAAAGGTTCATTCATTAAAAGAAAGGCAATCTCACTCCTGCTTACAGCAGCAATGCTCATCAGTGTAACTGCATGCTGTGTTTCTGCGGCAGAAATCGACCTGAGCGCATACACCTCTTTCGTTTTCGACGGAAAAAGCGTTACAGTAAGCGAAGGCACAAGCAAAAACTACGAGGTTCTTGTCATTGACCAAGCAGAAAACGAGACCTCACCAAACGAATCTGCTGACGAAAACGGCAATACTGTCTACTCTCTGCCTGACGGTTCAGACGGCATTCTTCAGGTTTCAATCAAGAAAAAAGGCGGTTCTTATGTTTTCAGCGGCAACGGTACAGGTGCAATCAAAGTTGCAAAAGAAGGAACTGCAGATGCAGTAATCTATCTTAACGGGCTCACTCTCAATTCAGATTTTACATCTGCAATTGTTGCAAACAAGAACCATACGGGAACGGTTACGGTTCATGCAGTAAAAGATACTGTTAACAAGCTTTCCGATTCTGTTTACAACAACGATGATGTATATACAGATAATGCTGTTGCAGAGAAAGCTGTTATCAAAGCAAAGGCCGGCACAAGCCTTGTCATTTGCGGTGAAGGTACACTCAGCATTGATGCCAACGGTAAAAACGGAATCAAAGCCGCAACCTCACTCACAATCAACGATATTACTCTCAACATAGATGCCCTTGATAACGGTATCAGCGGAGAAGATACCGTTACCATAAACTCAGGCATTTTCACAATAAAATCAGCCGAAGGCGACGGTATCAAATCCTGTGCTGACGACACACCTACGGGCGACATAACTATTAACGGCGGTACTTTTGACATTGATGTTCTCTGTGACGGCATTCAGGCAACTATGAACCTGAACATCAACGGCGGTACATTCGACATTGTTACATACAACGGATACAACGATAAAAATTATGACGGCGACGACGATTCTTACCCCAGTGCAAAGGGACTCAAAGCCTCAGGCTCATACGTGGTGACCGACGACAGCGGAAACGAGACTGAAATTGATGCAACAGGCTGTCAACTCAATGTTTCAGGCGGCACATTTACTCTCAATTGCGCTGATGATGCCGTTCATTCAGACGGAGACCTGACAATTACAGGCGGCTCCTTCACAATTTCATCAGGTGACGATGCCATTCACAGCGAATATATAACTGCAATCGGCGCTGAAAACGCAGATAACTCAAAGCTTTCAATAGACATAAACAACTGCGTTGAAGGAATTGAAGGCGCAAAGGTTAACATTTATAGCGGCACACACAACATTTTCAGCACAGATGATGCAATCAATGCCGCAAACAGCGATCTCAAAAATTACTCTTATCAAATTAACGTTTACGGTTCAAATATCTACGCTTCCTCATATAACGGAGATTGCTTTGACTCAAACGGTTCTTTGACCATATATGACGGTTACATTGTTGCTTTGGGCGGAATTATTTCAAGCGATAACGATGCTCTTGACTGCGACGGTTCTCTCAGCATCAAAGGCGGAACAGTTCTCACTGTTCAAAAAGGCAGCGGAATGCAGAATTCAACAGGCGGTCAGACCTGTGCTGTCTGGACAAATACAGGCAATGCGACTGCATCAGCTTCTTCAACTCCCGGCATGAATTCAAGACCGGGAATGAACATGGGCGGTTTCGGCTCATCAGGCTCAGGTTTTGTTTCCAACGGTTCTGAAATTGTCATCTGCGATAATTCAGGAAATGAAATCATCAGGACAACAGCAAAATGGAATCAGAACACAAATTCCAAAGCCGGCAAAGTTATGCTTTCAAGCAATACTCTTGAAAACGGAAAAACTTATACTCTTTCGGTTGACAACAACTCAAACGGCTCTTCTTCCTCATCTTGGCCATCAGACAATATCGCTTTTAATATTTTCCAGACAATCTTTAATTTATTTGTCAGTATAATCAACTGGATAATGAGTATGTTAAACGCTTAAAAAACATTCACAGCAGCCATCGGTAATGCCGATGGCTGCTGACTTGCACTAAAACCGCATGAGCATATATGCATCAATTTATAAAAATAACCAAATCAAGAATAAATTTAAAAATGCATACTAAACGAGGCTGACACATTGAATATCAGCCTCGTTTAGCATATATTTGACATAGCAAGTATAAATATAAACTCCCTGCCCCTGTTTCATCGACTAATTTTTATGTTTCTTTTCAACCGGCCGGATTAGCCTGCCGTCTGCTCAATTATTATTTGTCAAGGAAATTATATCACATAATTAAAATGAAATATAACAGCTTCAGATTTTGAAGTCTTTTTACAGCTCCGTTTTCGCCAATTTAGCATAATCAGACGGTGTCATATTATAATAGCGTTTGAATAAAGTAACAAAATATGCCTGTGAAGAAAAACCTGCTTCAATACATATCTCTTTTGAAGACATTCCGCTAAGCAGTAAGCTTTTTGCTTTTTCAAGTTTTTGTCTTACAATATAAGAGCTGAGGTTTTCTCCTATTTCTTTTTTGAATATCTGTGATAAATAATCTGCAGAAATTCCGCAATGTTTTGCAATTGCCGAAACACTGATTTTTTCTGAAAGATTTTCGTTTATATATTTTATGCAGTTTCGTATGTGAGGAGAAAATTCAGGCTGTCTTTTATTCTTTTTAACGTCTTGTGTCAGCTTTACAATTTCAACACTTAAACACATGAATATTTCGTTTTTATCCGTAAGCTTGTCAATTGTTTTTATTACTCTGTCTGAAAATTCATAGGCTTTGTTTTCGTTCAGACCGCCCTGAATAGCATACCGTGTAGCAAGAGTAATTGCACTTACAGCCATATATTTATACTGCATTAACTCATCATCTGACATTCTGCCCATAACAATGAGTGAATCCAGATTTTTCAGTTGTGCTATCAGCGATTCAATGTCACCTTGCTGAACACAAGAAAACAATCGTATTTCTGCGCTGTAAGGAGTGCGCTTTGCATCAAAACCATCTTTATTTTCAACCGTCTTGACTGTTACAAGTTCGCCTATATTCATCAGATCACATCTTTTCTTTAATCTTTTTCATTTCTTTCTTTAAGCGGTTATTACATAAAATTTCCCAGAACGGCACAGTGTGACCGCCTTTAAGTCTCATTGACACTTCAAGCATAGAGCCATAATAGGCAACTCTGAAATCCGCATATTCGGACAAGTTGCATTTTTCTTTATATGTTCTATATAATCCGTATGCATCGCCCCACATATTCCGAAGCTGAAATAAATCATATTCTCTGTCTGCCCACAAACTTCCGCAGGGGTCAATAAAAGCAGTGAGCTTCAATGTTTTGGGATCTGCCATTATGTTCATTATATTAAGGTCACCGTGAATAAGAACAGGTACTGTGTTTTCTTCCGGCAGTTTGTTAAAAATCTCTGTCGCTTTGTAAAGGAGTTGCAACTTTTTCTTGCTGAACTTCCCGTTTTCCGATAATTCTTTCAGGGCCTTGAGCCACGGCTCTTGCTTTTCTTTTTTGTAATATTCGTACCAACTGTCATAAACAGGATTTGATAAAGAACCAAATTTATCGTTTGTGATGCTATGCAATTCAAGCATACCTGAAACAACATTCTCAGCAAAGCTTTGTTTTTGTCTTTTGTTTTTTAATAAAAACGACGGATTTAACACATTCCTCCCGTGGACAAAGGTCATAGCAAGAATTGCCGTTTCATCATCCTCATAAGTAAAAAGAACCTTCGGCATTTTTACGCTTGTGTTCTCGGAAAGAAGGCGGAGCTGTTCAGCTTCTTCGTATTGTGTACCCTGTATTCTGTAGGCCTTGATTGCGATTGTTTCGCCGTCGGAAAATACAGCTTTATAAACTCTGCCATAACTACCGCCCCCGATGAATTTGAATTTATCAGCTTTCTTATTGAGTTTTTCAAAAACGATTTGGGGCAAAACGGACAACAAACGCTTGTCACTGTTATCAAGAATTTTCATCTTTTCTCCTCCAATATCCTTTTTAACAAGTCAGTATACACCAAAAATTGCCATATAGATTTCACCCGGGTGCCTGACTTTCTGATTTAAATTTTATCATAAGATATTTTTAAATTCAATAAACATGAGTTTTTCATATCTGCAAAACGAAATAATCAAAGAATTTTGATAAATAAATCTTCACTAAACAGAACGTCCTTGTGAATAAAAAAGACCGATAATCTAAGTAAACAGGGTATCAGCCTGAAATATATGATTTAAATATGATATCATAGATTAGAGGTCCCCTAGAGTCCAACTTGTCCTTAAAGGGGTGTCCTGAATTGTAAGCATTAATTTTAGGCATAGAATAACAGAAACCACCCGAAGGGAGACACTTCGTAAGGAAGTTGTCTCCCTTTGGCTTTTGTAGTCAGCCAGAATGATTGAATTGTAAGGATAATTCAATTCATAACGGAGGATTACACAATGACAAACTTTATTGAAGAATTTTTCTACGGCAATATTGAGCCGCAAGCGAGAAGCACGAAACAAAGCAAAGCTGTTCAGAAGCAAATGGAAATCTTGATGACAAACGAAGAAAAACTGACGGTGGCATTGACTGATGAAAACAAGAAAATGTTTCTTGATTATGTGAATGCTTGGGGCGTTGTAAACGGCGAATCTACGTTAGACAGTTTTATAATGGGTTTTCGGTTAGGTGC
>CAZDQE010000073.1:0-9716 GCA_964507395.1 uncultured Eubacteriales bacterium
ATTCCTGCGATGTGAATGACCGGGAAGGAATGAAGGAAACCATCGCAAGAATTCACATGGTCGTGGCCGAAGAACATTGCTTTAACGTCGCCCTGAGCTACCATTGTTTCAAACTGGAGAGAATCTACTGTGCCGGGGCAGGGGTTTTCTCCGATAATACCACTTGCTCCTTCGGGAAGAGCAAGGTATTTATCGCCGCTGCGGATTGCACCTGCAGTACCTTCTTCAACTTCTGCCAGTGCGTCATAAATTTCATTAACGATGATGTGCTGGAATACCATTGAGGGCACTGCTTCACCGCCGTTTGCTGCTTTAAGAGCGTTTGACTTTTCGACATACCATGCAATCTGGTCTTCGTGAACGTAGTCATAACCGCCGTTTACATCGTCATACATATTCGAGTCGAACATCCAGAGATTGTATACAACTTTCTCGCCGTCTGAGGAAAGGATAGGGAGATTGTATGTACCGCAACCGTAGAGGCTGTCACCTTCATCAATTGCTACGCAGCACTTGTATGACTGATACATTGCCATCTGTTCTTCCTTTGAAACCTGACCTTCGCCGTCATGGTTACCGAAAACAACTGCAACGGGAATGTTGAAACCTTCAAAGAATGACATTGTTTCGTCAATGGCCTTTTTAACGTGCCATCTTGCAAGAGATTCAACGGACTCTTTGCCGACACCGCCTGAAATGTTATCGCCTGTAAGAACGATAAGGTCAGGGTCTTCTTCCTCGATGATAGCACCAAGGTAATCGTATGTTGCGGGGGTGGGGAAGCCTGAGTCCTGAAGGTCAGCAACCTGCATGATTTTGAACTCACCGTCGCCTTTGAATTTGAGTGTTTTATCTGCAACATCTGCTGCCGATGCGCCTACTGCGAAAACACTCAGGCAGATAATAGCTGCCATGATGATTGAGAAAAGCTTTTTCATAAGAAAACATCTTCCTTTCTTGAATTTGATGTAACAATTATATACCTCTTCCGCTTTATTGTCAACTTAATGTGTTGATTTTTCTATCAGTATTATGTATAATTAGCACATAAGTAAGAACATCCGGAGGTGAGCTTTTGAAAAGAAAAGCAATGTGTATTTTTCTGTCGTTGCTTTGCCTGACTTTTCTTGTATCCTGTGACAGTGAAAAAGAGGAAGAAGCTTATGTTGCAACAGTGAACGGTGAAAAAATAACCGATGAGGAATTTGAGTATTTCAGAAAAAAATATAAGTCAGAGGTTCTTAACGATTGCCTTGAAAACTTTTCGGCGGAATATACGGAGGATTTCTGGCAGACAGAATTTGACGGTGTTACACCTGAAGAAATTCTTTATGAAAAAACATTAGAAGAATGTGTCAGGGCGAAAATCCAGTTTCTTCTTATGAAGGAAGAGGGAATTTATGATGATGTGACTTTTCTGGGACTGAAAGCAAAAGCTGAAGCCTTCAATGCGGAAAATGAAAACAAGGAAGGTGTTGTAGGAATCAAATCAATTCAGATGAGTCAGTTTTATTCCTACTATCTGCAGACGGGTGTCATGGAGCTTCAGAATATTTACGCAGAAGGAAAACTGAAGCCTTCCGAAAAAGAAATCAATGAAAAAATTTCAGAGCTGGCAGAAACTGTTGATGAAGCCCTTGAACAGGATTATGAAAGCATTGCGAAAAGCAGACTCAAAACAGAAAAATATGAAAAATATATTGATGAACTTTATGAAAAAGCGGAAATAAAGGAGACCGAAAAAGATGGAAAACAGAGTTGAAAAAGCGGTAGAGCTTTTTGGTAAAGGGTATAATTGTTCTCAGGCGGTTTTTTGTGCATTTGCGGATAAGTTCGGAATTGACGAGGAAACCGCACTGAAGCTTTCCATAGGCTTTGGAGGAGGCTTCGGAAGACTTCGCGAGGTCTGCGGAGCTTTCAGCGGCTGTACACTTCTTACAGGACTTGCAAGCGACTGCGATGTTGATAAGGCGGAAGAGGCTAAAACAGAGGTGTACAAAAGAGTAAGAGAAATTAAAGATGAATTCGAAAAAAGAAACGGCGGGTCCATAATTTGCCGTGACCTTCTGGAAATGGAAGGACCTTCTGAAAGCCACATTCCTGCTGAGCGGAATGAAAATTACAAAAAGACCCGTCCCTGTGAAGAAATCGTCAGGCAGGCAGCAATCATAATGGATGAATATCTTAAATAATTTTGCGAAAAAATTAATCGGAAGGAGCTGATTTTCGTGAAAAACAAAATTATTTCATTTGTGCTTTGCACTTTTTTTGTGCTGAATTCTTTTTCTTCCTTCGGCACAACAGCTTTTGCTTACAATGAAATTGAAAATCTGACCTTTGCAGGTCTTACTGATGAGGACAAAGAGATATTGAACTCAGGCGGAAGAATTTCTTCTCATGTTACTTCGGAAATTCCTTCAAGCAAAAAAACGAATAAGGCTCTTTCTCTGCCTGAAGCGTTTGCGGTAAAAAATGTAAACGAAGCAGGAAATCAGGGGGAGCTCGGTACATGCTGGGCTTTCGCAGCACTGACATCAAGTGAAACAGGTCTTGCACAGGGCGGAATTGATACTGTTTTGTCTGAATCTCATCTGTCATATTTTGCATATTCCTCCACAAATCAGAAAAGAGCATTCAGATATATTTTCAGCGACTATGACCCTTTTAATAACGGCGGCTTTGACTTTACCGCCTGCGGAGCTCTTTCAAACTGGTACGGACCTGCATTGGAAAGTGATTTCCCGTATTCAAACGCGAAAATTGCAGAAAAATACAGAACAACCTCTGTAGCTCATCTGCAGAATATGATTTCTTTCCCTGAATACGAATATGAAAATAAAGAAGAACAGGCTGCGGCAAGACGTTTGCTCGTTGAACAGGTAAAGGAGCAGATGTATAAAACGCAGCAGGCAGTTGATATTTCATATCTTTCATCAAACAGAAGCGATAATTACAATGAGGATACAAACTCATGGTACAACCGTATCGGCTCTTACACAAATCATTCCGTTACAATTGTAGGCTGGGATGATAATTACCCGAAAGAGAATTTCAAAAACTCTCAGTATATTGAAAACGACGGTGCATGGCTCGTTCAGAACAGTTGGGGAGAAAACTGGGGGTTAAAAGGCTTTTTCTTATTGTCATACGAGGATGTGACGATAGATTACAACGGTATTTATCTTTATGAAAGCAAGGATAATTACGAAAACATTTACTCTTATGACGAAAGTGTTCAGTACACCCCCATAGGCTTCAATGATTCTACCGATATTTTTATGGCAAACGTATTTTCTGCAGAAAGAAATGAGGTGCTTGAGGCTGTTTCTTTTTATACAACTGATGTAAACACACAGTATACTGTCAGGATTTTTACCAACCTTGAGAATAAAAACGATCCTACATCGGGAGAAATGAAAGCAGAGATTTCAGGTATTAAAGCTCTTCCGGGATATTATACGGAAAATCTTACTGAGGGTATAAATCTTCAAAAAGGTGAAAGCTTCAGCGTTGTGGTTTATCTTAAAAATCCCACCCAGACGCTTACGGCTCAGGTTGAGGCAATCTATATGGAATATAAAATCCAGACAACACTCAACGTAAGCAATGCAGGCGAAAGCTTTGTAAGCAGTGACGGAGAAGCATGGGAGGATATCCACCAGAAGGTAATTAAAGGCTTTGACGGTGCGACGGAATATATGCGTCTTGGCAATTTTGCAATCAAGGCATTTACAAGCAGTGATAAATATGTTAAATTTTCGCTCGACAGCGGAAGTGTATCTCTCGCGGAAAAGCTGGAGATTTCCTGCTTGAGTGCAGATGAGGTTTATTACACAACAGACGGCAGTGATCCGCGGGAAAACGGAATTCTTTATACCGAACCTGTTTCTCTTTCAGACAGTATGGTTGTAAAAGCCGCGGCAAAGGATGAAAACGGTTTCGGTGAAGTTTATGAGCGTGAATATTATCAGGCGGCAACAGAACTTAATTCACTTGCTTTCTCTACTGCCTCAGAGGAAATTGAAATAGATGTTGAAGAGAAGCTTCCCGAAACGGTTCTTATTGAAAACGGCAGTAAGACGGTAGGTGTGACGGCAACTTCTGATTTCGAAATTACCATAAACGGAGAAAAAATAGAAAACGGCGAGACTGTGCAGATTCCTGTGGAAGAATATGCGGCGAACACAGTTGAAATTACTGTCAGTGCAGACGGCTACAAGAATTTTGTATATTCGCCCCGAATTTTCATAAATCCCATCAGCTATGACTATGAAAACGAAACCATGATTTTTGATGAAAGCAAGGTTTCCGTCAAAACAAAATATTATCAGACTCTCCGGAACGGTCAGAATGTTACGGAATGGATTGATTCAGCCTTTGCGATGACTTTTATTGTCCAAATAGGCGAGGATGGTTTTCTTGTTTCTCTTCCTGAAAGGAAGAGTATTATTGAACCTGCAATCAATTTCGTTGACGAGTGTTCTGTAGAAATGTTCGGTCAGAGAGTTTATTATAAATTCTCTCCCGACGAAGAATTTACTGAAGAAAACTCAGTGGAATATGATTACATTCCCGCATTTCCCGGAACAACTATGTATCTTTGCAGAAAAGCCGGTGACGGTAAATTTGCATCTGAGGTTATTGAATGGGTGATTCCCGAAAGACCTGTGCTCGAAGAAGAAATTACCGCTGAAAAAGTGGGCAAAACGAAGGTAAGATTTACGGCATTTGACGGACTGACTTATTACTGCGAAGAAACGGATTCATATTCTGAGAACGGTGTGTTTAAAAATCTTACACCGGGAAAAGAATATACCTTTACCGTTTATAAGGACGTAACAGAGAGCAGCTTTGCCGGCGAGAAAATTGTTTTTGAAATAACAACAAATACGGACAACCGGTTTGAACGTCTTAAAAACAATATGGAAACAGGCGGAGAAGTAACGGCATTGTTTGCAAGAATAACTTATGCTATACGCGTGTTTTTTGTAGGACTTTTTGAGTAATTGCGGTACGGACAATAATTTGTGTGAATTTTGAAAATAATTTATACAAATTAAAAAATATGTTAAAAAATAAAGAAAAATTTGACGAAACAAGAAAAAAGTTCTATAATGTATATGTCCGCATATATGGGACATAAAAATCATAGTGCAAAGGAGCGTGTTTAAGTGAAGGGAATTATTCTTGCAGGAGGTTCGGGAACAAGACTTTACCCCCTGACAATGGTAACCAGTAAACAGCTTTTACCGGTTTATGATAAACCGATGATATATTATCCGCTTTCCGTTCTGATGTTAGCGGGCATCAGAGAAATTCTTATTATTTCAACAGAGGATGACACACCGAAGTTTGAACATCTTTTAGGTGACGGCAAACAGTTCGGTCTTAAGCTCTCCTATGCCGTTCAGGAAAAGCCTGAAGGACTTGCGCAGGCATTTGTTATCGGTGAAAAATTCATCGGCAAAGATAATGTAGCAATGGTTTTAGGTGACAACATTTTCTACGGCAGCGGTCTCGGACACATGCTCAGACAGGCTGCGAAACGTGAAGAGGGCGCAACTATTTTCGGTTATTATGTGGAAGACCCCAGAGCTTTCGGCGTTGTTGAGTTCAACAAAAAAGGTCAGGCGGTTTCCATTGAGGAGAAGCCTGAGCATCCTAAATCAAACTATGCGGTTACAGGACTTTATTTCTATGACAATAAGGTTGTTGAATATGCAAAAAATCTCAAGAAAAGCGCAAGAGGCGAATATGAGATAACTGATATCAACAGAATGTATCTCGAAGCGGGAAATCTTGAGGTCAAAACAATGGGCAGAGGCTTTGCATGGCTCGATACGGGAACGGTAGATTCTCTTATGGATGCAGGCAATTTCATTAAGACTATTGAAACTCTTCAGGGCATAAAAATTTCAGCCCCCGAAGAAATCGCCTACAATATGCACTGGATTACAAAAGCGAAGCTTATTGAATCAGCGAAAAAATACGGCAAATCCTCCTACGGTCAGCATCTTATGCGGGTTGCCGAGGGTAAAATCCTCTATGCGGATAAACCCGGTCAGAGACCTCACTGGGGTCGTGAAGATGATGAACCGAAAGGAAAATAAAACATGAATGTTATTGAAACAGCTCTCAAAGATGCGTTTGTTATAGAGCCTAAGGTTTTCGGTGATCATCGCGGATGGTTTATGGAAAGCTACAATAAAAACGCTCTTGCCGAGGCGGGTATTGATATAGATTTCGTTCAGGATAACCGCTCTTTTTCTCAGAAGAAGGGAACGCTGAGAGGTCTGCACTGTCAGACGAATCCCAGATGTCAGGCAAAGCTCGTTACTTGTATCAAGGGTGCGGTGCTTGACGTTATCGTAGACATCAGAGAAGGCTCGCCCACATATCTTAAATGGATTTCCGTTGAGCTTTCCGAAGAAAACAAAAAACAGCTTTTTGTTCCCAAGGGATTTCTGCACGGCTTTATTACACTTACAGACGATGTTGAGTTTTCATACAAGGTTGACGATTACTATTCACCCGAAAACGACAGAAGTGTGTGCTATTGCGACGAGGCTTTCGGTGTTGATTGGGGTAATGAAAATCCCGTCCTCAGTGAAAAGGATCTGAAAGCACCGCACTTTGCAGAAAGTGACGTGAGATTTTTCTATGAAAGGGCTGAGTGCTTTAAATGAAAATTCTCGTAACAGGTGTTTGCGGTCAGCTTGGTCACGATGTGACGGAAGAGCTCGAAAAAAGAGGAATCGAGACTGTCCCCTGTGACAAGGAACAGTTTGATTTAACTGATAAAAAATCCACACAGATTTTTATTCTTGAAAACAAGCCTGATGCAGTAATTCACTGCGCGGCTTATACTGCTGTTGACAAGGCTGAGGATGAGGAAGAGCTTTGCAGAAAAATCAATGCAGAGGGAAGTTCCTTTATCGCAGAAGCCTGTGAAAAAATCGGTGCAAAAATGATTTATGTCAGCACTGACTATGTTTTCGGCGGTGACGGTGAAGAGCCTTATGAGCCTGATGATGCAAAAAATCCTCAGAATGTTTATGGCAGAACAAAGCTTGAGGGCGAGATGAATGCGCTCAGAAACTGCACAAAAACTTTCGTTGTCAGAACATCATGGGTTTACGGCATAAACGGCGGAAATTTTGTTAAAACAATGCGCCGTCTTGCAGAAACAAAAGATGAGCTGAACGTGGTCGCAGACCAGATAGGCTCACCCACATATACCCGTGACCTTGCAGTGCTTCTTGTTTCTATGATTCAGACTGAAAAATACGGAGTTTATCACGCAACTAACGAAGGCTTTATGAGCTGGGCAGAGTTTGCGGAAAGCATAATGAAAAAATCAGGTCTTTCCATGAAGATAAACCATATTCCCACATCGGAATATCCCGTAAAAGCAAAAAGACCGCTGAACTCCAGACTTTCCAAAAAGTGTCTGACGGAAAACGGCTTTGACCTTTTGCCCACACAGGACGATGCGCTGACAAGATATATTGAAGAATTGAATGAACAATAAAAAATCCCTTTTCCGATAATCTCGGAAAAGGGATTTTTTAATCCGTGAGTATGTTGCACCGACCTGAAATTCCGTAGGGTTGACCCTTGCGGTAAAGTGAAATCTATTCTACAAACTCAAATTCAGCATAATATTTTTGGTCACCAATAAAAGCAACAAGACGGTATTTGCCGGGTGTAAGTTTTTCATATACATATTTGAGGGATAGATCTAAAACGAGACCTTTTTCTGTTTCTGGATTTTCGGAGCTTAGTGCGTACAACCATCTCATTTCTTCAAAAAATATACCCGGCTCGTAGCAGGCCAATCTTACCCAATTGCCATCGCAGTAGCGTTCAAGAAGAGGGAAACGGAAAAATCTGAAACACACTCCGGGATTTGTGTTAATAACAGTTCCTTTTACTTCTTCGGCATCTAAGGAATATTCATTTTGATTCATTTTAAAAATGATATTGTCACCATAATGTGTTTCCATAACGAGGTTGGGCTCTGTAGGATCAGGGGCAGTGACATCATCTAAGGGTTCAGGGTCGGGAGTGGGCTTCTTAAAATCAAAACCCTCCGGGATATGCGATGGGTGTGTAGTTGATTGGTTTACTGTTGAAGCAGTACTTTCCGGGGTTTGTATAGACTCAAAATCACTACTATTACTTTTGCACCCGGACAAAGACAGGGTAATTATTATAATTGTTAAAATGATTCTAATAGTTTTCATATATTACCACCCATGCCATTTCATCACTCATTTTTACATTTTTCAATTAAATTGTATAGAGCTTGCGTTATTATACAACCATGATTATACAGATCTGAGCTGTTTCTTTGCCCCATGGTGTGAATTCCGATCACCACACCGTCTTTTTTATAAGCGGGTCCACCGCTCTGTCCACCCAATGTGCTACAGGAATGGTCAAACATACGTCCATCATCACATAAAAGGAAAAGTCCTCCGTTTCGGTATTGAGAATAGATATAGTCTTGATGATGAGGATAGCCGTTTACAAAAACTTCTGTATTAGACGTTGGCACTTGATAATCAAAATAGCCAAGTCCCAAATCACTACCGAATTTTATTATACACCAATCGTAGCTTAAATCTATGTTTTGTGTATAATTTACAGGCAAGGACCATTGCAGGGGATTTACATAGTTGCTAGAAAGTGATTTGCCCTGTTGTTTTTTATATGCTCGCATTGTAGTGGCGTATCCCAAATCTTCTTGCTGCACGCAGTGTGCTGCTGTAAGAGCTATATTGGGAGCGATCATAAATGCTGTTCCGTAACCCCAAGTGCTGGTTCCGTCATCATTGGTGGAAAAACGTGATTTAATGAGTAACACTTTGCTATGCGGACTTACTGTAGCATTAACAGGGTAAATCTCACCATCATCTGGAAGTATGGTATAGGGAGAAATGGTATTTGTGTTATCGAAAATGTTTTTCTCTGAATTAAAAGATGACGTTAATTGTTGAGCGGCTTCGGGAGAAGTGATATCTATACTGTTATATTCAAAAGTGTATTCTGTTTCTTCGCCGGTATCACAATTATATTCAACAATGTCTATTGACTCTTTTGTGGTTTCAGTTGCTGATTGCGCATTGGTGATAATTGCAGAAGAAAAAATCATTGATATCGTTAACATTATTGCTGTTATGTATATGAAAATCTTTATCTTTTTTGCATTCTTAAACTTCATAATTCTTACCTCTTTTCCTTTTTGATTTATATTTTAACCGTGTTTTGACTTTTTTATTTTATTATTTATACGACTGCCACATTGGACCCACCCGACCTTTTTATAATGAAACTTTCATTTAATTTTATACTCTTAAGTCTGTAGTTGCATTTGATATATTTATTGTTTGTACCAATTATATTGTATATAGTGTTGTTTGCTCGTGCAACAATTTTGCAAAAGTGCATATTTTTTCTGCAAAATTGCACATATTTTTATGCAGCGCGCCCTGCGATGGGGTGAGAAGTAAGTTTTTGATTTGTGTTTAAATAGGCAAATGTTTATATTAGAATATAAAAACCCGAAAAAGGATTTTTGTTCCTTCTTCGGGTTTTTTGTTTCGTATTTTGTGTATATTATTCTTCTTCTGCAGGTTTGTCTTCTTCAACTTCAACAGTTTCGTCATCCTGCTGTGCACATTCTGCACAGTCACAGATTTCGCCGTCTTCAT
>CAZDQE010000074.1:0-9531 GCA_964507395.1 uncultured Eubacteriales bacterium
GTTTCGTCATCCTGCTGTGCACATTCTGCACAGTCACAGATTTCGCCGTCTTCATCAAAGCAACAGATGTCTTCGCACTCTTCACATGTGCAAACATCCTTCTTACAACAATATTTTTTAACAAGATAATAAGCTGCTGCAACAACACCCGCAACTGCTACGATAGCACCGATTATTTTAAGAGCCTTTTTCATTTGAGTTACCTCCGTCAGAGTTTTACGGTATAAATTTTATACCATTTATATCTACATTATACCGCCAAAAATCCAAAAGTCAATATTTGTCAAATAAAATTTACATTTGTGATGCTTCAATTGCCTGTGCGATATCGGAAATAATGTCGTCTGCATCTTCGATACCTACTGAGAATCTGATAAGGTCCTCTGCAACACCTGCTTCTTCAAGCTGAGAAGATGTGAGCTGTCTGTGAGTTGTGCTTGCAGGATGAAGGACACATGTTCTGCAGTCTGCAACGTGTGTTGCGATCGTTGCCAGCTTCAGTGAATCCATGAATTTTGTAGCTGCTTCTCTTCCGCCCTTAATGCCGAAGGAAACAACTCCGTTTGTGCCGTTTGGCATATATTTCTTAGCAAGGTTATAATATTTGTTGCTTTCGAGACCGGGATAATTTACCCATGCAACATTTTCATTTGCTTCAAGGAACTTGGCGACCTTAAGAGCGTTCTCACAATGTCTCGGAACTCTGAGGAAAAGTGTTTCAAGACCGATATTCAGAAGAAATGCGTTGTGAGGAGAGGGGATTGAGCCCAAATCTCTCATAAGCTGTGCAACGCATTTTGTGATGTATGCGCCTTTGCCGAAACGCTCAGCATAAATAATGCCGTGGTATGAATCGTCAGGAGTTGTAAGTCCCGGATATTTGTCGGATTTTGTCCAGTCAAAGTTACCGCTGTCAACAATAACACCGCCAACCTGTGTTGCATGGCCGTCCATGTATTTTGTTGTTGAGTGAGTTACAATGTCTGCACCGAATTCAAAAGGTCTGCAGTTGATAGGCGTGGGGAATGTGTTGTCAACGATAAGGGGAACACCGTGAGAGTGTGCAACCTTTGCGAAAAGCTCGATGTCAAGAACATTCAGCGAGGGGTTTGAAAGTGTTTCTGCAAAAACGACCTTTGTGTTTTCCTTGAAAGCTTCGTTCAGTTCTTCTTCAGTTGAATCGGGATTTACAAAAGTAAAGTCAATTCCCAGCTTTTTCATTGTAACTGAGAAAAGGTTGAAAGTACCGCCGTAAATTGCGGCTGATGCTACAACGTGGTCACCTGCCTGGCAGATGTTGAAAACCGAGTAGAAGGATGCAGCCTGACCCGATGAGGTAAGAACTGCTGCTACGCCGCCTTCAAGAGCTGCAATTTTTGCTGCAACTGCGTCGTTTGTAGGATTCTGAAGTCTTGTGTAGAAATAGCCTTCTGCTTCAAGGTCGAAAAGCTTACCCATTTCTTCACTGCTTTCATATTTGAAGGTTGTGCTCTGTACAATGGGGAGGACTCTGGGTTCGCCGTTTTTAGGAGTATAGCCTGCGTGGAGACATTTTGTGTTTATTTTCATTTCACATTCTTCTTTCTTTGATTTATTTTGCAAGGAATTTCTTCATTACGTCAGGGCCGAATGATACGAAGTTTCCGCTTTCTGCCGCTGTTTTTTCATTGATTGAGGTGAAAGAGTTTTCTCTCTCGCCTTTTTTATGGTAAATCATGTAAGGCACGGGGTCTGATGAGTGAGTTGCCGTTTTGATCGGCGTAGGATGGTCGGGAAGAATGAGGATTTTGTAATCGTCATATTTTTCAAGACCGTCTATTATTACGGGTAAAACCTTTTCGTCAATAAGCTCGATTGAGCGGACTTTGTTTTCAGCTTCTCTTCTGTGACCGCATTCATCGGGAGCCTCAAAATGAACATAGACAAGGTCACAGCCCGAATCAAAATCTTCAACAGCCTGCTTTGCTTTACCTTCAAAGTTTGTGTCTATGTAGCCTGTTGCACCTTCAACATCGGGGGTTTTCATTCCTGCACACTGACCGATTCCCTTGAGGAGGTCAACTGCTGAAATAATACTTCCTTTAAGACCGAAGGTTTCTTCAAAAGAGGGAAGCATGGGTTTCTTGCCCTCGCCCCAGAGCCAGATTGAGTTTGCGGGAAGCTTGCCTTCGCTCATTCGCTTGATGTTAACGGGATGCTTCATGAGAAAATCGTAGCTTTCCTTCATCATGCGGATAAGGTCTTTTGCATTGTCGCTGTCTGAAAGATACGGTCCCACGATCTGACCTGAAATATCATGGGGAGGTGTCATTGAGCCGAGGTCTACAGTTCCTTTGTGCCGGATAAGACAGTGTCTGTACTGAACGCCTGCATAAAACTTGAAAATATCGTTGCCGAAATGCTCTTCTACAGATTTTATGATTTCTGCGGCCTCAGGAGTGGAAATGTCACCGCCCGAATAGTCAACCATGGTTTTGTCTTCGTAATTTTCTTCATCTGACAGTGAAACGAGGTTGCATCTGAGAGCGATGTCGTCGTCAAGCATTTTGACACCGATGCTCACAGCCTCAAGAGGTGACCTGCCTGTGTAGTATTTTTTCGGGTCATAGCCCAGAACGCTCAGGTTTGCAACGTCACTTCCGGGTTTCAGACCGTCAGCTACAGTTTTCACAAGACCGATTTCTCCTTTTCGGGCAAGACGGTCAAAATTCGGTTTGTTTGCCGCTTCCATTGGCGTTTTGCCGCCCAACTCTTCAACGGGAAGGTCTGCCATTCCGTCATAGAGTATGACTGCGTATTTCATATATATCAACTCCTTGTGGAAATAAAATTCTTCTAATATATCATATCATATTTGCCTTCATAAAATCAACATATAGTTATATGAAAATAAATATTTTTTAATTGTTATTTATAGACAATAATTATAACTTGTGGTATAATTTGACTATAATAGGTTAATATGGTGATTTTATGAAAATCAAAGTTTTACACAGAGGGTTTAATTTTTCTCAGGACGGCCCCGGTAACAGACTTGTTTATCATCTGCAGGGGTGTAATTTTTTCTGCCCCTGGTGTTCAAATCCTGAAAGCATCGCCGTGAACGGAACGAAAATGTTTTCGGAGGGGAAAGAGAAGCTTTCCTGTACGGAGTATGATACAGATGAGGTTTTTGCTGAGATCCTTTCGGGAAAAATGATGATGTTCTCGGGCGGAGGAGTAACCTTTACAGGCGGTGAGCCTACGGTACAGTTTGAGGCGACGAAAGAGCTTCTTGAAAAATGCAGAGAAGCGGGAATAAATACTGCGATTGAATCAAATGCATCTCATGCACACTTCTGTGAACTCAGCGAACTGATTGATTATATGATTGTTGACCTGAAGCATTATAACTCAGAAAAACACAAGGCGGTAATCGGTGCATCAAACGAAAAAACGATTGACAACATAAGAGAAATTTCAAAGCAGAGAGATCAGCTTCTTATACACATTCCGCTTGTGGGCGGATTCAATTCATCGGCAGATGATGCGGAAAAATTTGCGGAGCTTATCAGAAGCTTCGGCAATGAAAAAATTGATGTTGAAGTTTTGCGGTATCATGAATACGGCAGGGACAAATGGACACAGTGCGGTATGGAGTACAGAATGACCGATGCTCACGTGTCAGATGAAGAGTACATACAATTCGTTGATATTCTCAGAAACAACGGAATTTCTATAATCAAAACATAAAGGGATGATTAGCATGATAATCAAAGAAATCTACAAACAGAATGAAATTACTGAGAAGGCAAAGGCTCTTTTTAAAGAGGAAAGAAGTCTTATGCGCCTTGACGGCTGGCTCATTGCAAGAGAGACGGCATATCTTCACAGTGAAGAATTTGCATCGCTTGACAAAGAAATGAGGGCGGCAAAAGAGCTTGAAGCAATCATTGAAAGACTTCCTCTTTCAATCAGCGATAACGCAGTTTTTGCAGGCACACAGAGAGATGCTTTTGCAAGAAGCTATGCTCTTATCAATCCTGCTTTCCGTGTTGAAACTTTCTCAGGCTACTGCGATCCTACTGCGGTTTACAATGACATTGAGCCTAATGAGGAATTCCCCAAGGAGAGAATTGATGCTGTCAGAGAGTTCACAAAGAAAACAGACTACGTAAGAACTCTTACGGAAATGTATGATAAATACGAAGATTACACAGGCGAGGTTGCTTTCTTTATCGAGCAGGTAACAGGACATCTTATTCCTGATTTCAGACCGGTTCTCAGGTTCGGTCTTGATAAGATTATCGGTGACATCAAAGATAAGCTTGCAAACGAAACAAACGAAAAAAAGAAAACAAACTATGAAGCTTTCATAATCACTCTTGAAAGCACAAAGAGATTGGCTGAAAGATATGCAGAAATTGCTGAGAGCAAAACGGCTTCTGCAGATGATGACAGAAAAGCTCAGCTTTCGCTTCTGGCTTCAACTCTTCGCAAAGTTCCGGCTTCGGGAGCGGAAAGTCTTTACGAAGCTATTCAGTCGTTTATGCTTTTGTGGCAGGTAATGTGTCTTGAACAGGCTCCCAACCCCTTCGCTTTCTCAGTCGGTAATGCTGACAGAATTTTTGAGCCTTACAGACAGATGAGCGGTGAGGACAGAGAAACTGCAGCAGAGCTTCTCAAGCATTTCCTTGTATTCTTCAATGTTGCAGACAGAAGCTGGGCAATTTCTCAGAGCGTTCTTGTAGGCGGTAAAGCAAATGACGGCACAGACCTGACGAACGAAACATCTTATGCGCTTATGGATGCTTACTATGACATGAATCTGCCTCAGCCTATTCTTTCCGCAAAGCTACATAAAAACACACCTGAAGAAATGTACCGCGAGATGGGTAAATTCTTCTTTACTCCCGGAGTGCTTACTCCTTCGCTTTTCAATGACGATGCACTTTTTGCAGTTCTTAAAAATGCAGGCAAAGATGCAGAAGATTTAGAGGACTATTCTGTTGCAGGCTGTCAGGAGCCTCTTATCATGGGTAAAGACAACGGCAACACAACAAACTCATGGTTCAATATGCCGAAAATCCTTGAGCTTGTTCTCAACAACGGCTGTTCGACGATTACGGGCAAAAAGATTGACACCGTGACTGCGGAAACAGATGCAAAGAAGCTTCTTCGGAATATCAGAGAAGAATTCTATAAAAACGCAGATTACTTTGCAGATAAAATGTGCGATGCTGCAAACGGAGCGTCAATCGCAATTTCAGAGCTTCCCGTTCCTTTCCTCAGCGTATTTATGGGCGGTATTGAAAGCGGTATTGATATGCGTGACACAAAAGAGCAGGGCACAAAATATAACGGCAGCGGATGTCTTATCCACGGTCTTTCAATTATCGCAGACTCCTTTGTTGCGATCGACTGTTTCCTTAAGGATTATCCCGACGATGCAGAAAGACTTCTGAATGCGCTGAGAAATAACTTTGAGGGCGAAGAGGAGCTGAGAGAATATCTTCAGTCTTGTCCTAAATTCGGGAACAACAACGTTGTTGTTGACAGAGAAGCGGCAGAAATCGCATCAAAGATTTCGGACATGATATCATCAAAGAAAAACTATCTGGGCAATCCCTTCCGTCCCGACTGGTCCAGCCCCTCAACACATCTGACATACGGCTACTGGGTGGGTGCAACTCCCGACGGCAGAAAGGCACGCGAACAGCTCGGCTACGGTGTCGACCCCCTTTACGGCGAAGCAGGCTCGGGTCTTGGCTTCAGAATGTTGTCAACCTTCAAGCTGCCCTTTGAAAAATTCTGCGGAGGATATGCTTCACACTTCGGTGTTGACCCCAAATTCTTTACAGGTAAGGAATATGAGGATAAGGGCGCAGATTTTGGCGAAAGAGTTATTTCTCCGCTCTTCTTCAACGACTTGAACGAGGATATTTCACCGTTCTATCTTTATGTGAATGTTACAACGCCCGAAACCCTTCGTAAAGTTCTTGCAGATCCTCAGAAATATGCTCCCGGCGGAGTTTATATTATGAGAATCCACGGAACGTTCGTAAACTTCCTTGATTTGTCACCGGCGATTCAGCAGGATATAATCAAACGTCTGGATTTGGAATCAACGAGGTTATAAGATATGAAAGCGATAGGTCTTGATATCGGAACCACTACCATTTGTGCCATAGTTATTGATGCGGAAAACGGAAATGTCATCAGAAGCATAACTCTTCCCAACGATACTTTCCTTGCAGACACAAAACCCTTTGAGAAAATACAGGATCCGGATAAGATTCTCGAAAAAGCACTGGTAACCGTTGATGAGCTTCTTTCGGAATTCGATGACATTGTTTCAATCGGTGTTACGGGACAGATGCACGGGCTTCTTTATATAGATGAAAAGGGAGATGCAGCAAGCGGTCTTTACATCTGGCAGGATGCTTCGGCGAATGAAATTTACAAAGACGGCGAGAGCTATGCTCAGTATCTGACATCATTAACAGGCTACAAAATGGCAGCAGGCTTTGGCGCGGCAACATATTTTTACCATTCGGAGAATAATATGGTACCGCCTTCTGCGGTTAAAATCTGTACAATACATGATTATGCCGCAATGAAACTGGCAGGTCTTAAAGAACCTGTCATGCACACATCAGATGCCGCAAGCTACGGCTTGTTCGACATAGAAAACGCATGCTTTGACGAGGGTGCGATAAAAAAAGCGGGACTGAAGTTTGAAATGTTCCCGAAGGTTACAAACGAGTGCATGTCTTTAGGCGAAAAGGACGGAAGTATTCCTGTGAGCGTCGCAATAGGCGACAATCAGGCAAGCTTCCTCGGCTCGGTTTGCGATTTGGAGGATTGCATTCTTGTAAACGTGGGAACAGGCAGTCAGATCTCTTTTTCTGCAAAAGCTGATAATGCTCCTGCAGGACTTGAAATCAGACCTTGTATAGGTGACAGCAAGCTTATGGTAGGCTCCTCTCTCTGCGGAGGCAGAGCTTTTGCATTGCTTGAAAATTTTTTCCGTGAAACTGCCGAAATGGTAACGGGAGAAGAAGTGACATCTGCATACAAGGGTATTGATGCTTTCCTTGAAAAGACAGAAGATGTTGAAAACCCCGTCCGGTTTTCGACTCTCTTCTGCGGGACGAGAGAAAATCCCGAAAAAAGGGCAAGCATTGAAAATCTGGGACTTGATAACTTCACACCGGGACATTTTGTTTTCGGTGTAATGCACGGAATGGCTGCCGAGCTTTGGGAAATGTACAAAGACGGATCTTCCGTTTGCGCAGAAAAACCTCGTCAGCTTATCGCATCAGGCAATGGTATCAGAAAAAATAAAACACTTCAGTCTATTGTGTCTGCAGTTTTCGGCATGGAACTGAAAATCCCTCTGCATAAAGAGGAGGCGGCATACGGAAGTGCGATTTTTTCCTTGACATCAGCAGAAATTTATGATACGATACAAAGTGTGCTACAGTTAATTCAGTACGAGAGTTAACTGACAAAATTTAAAGGAGGATATTTCCAAATGAAAAAATTATTGGCAATTTTCATGGCAATCGCAATGGTTGCAACAATGTTCAGCTTTTCAGTAGTAGCATTTGCTGAAGACGAAACAGAAACAGTAAAAGCATCTAAAAACTTATTTATCGGTACATCAGCATTGAAAAACTATGGTGTAGACAGAAACGGTAATATTGACACTGCACAGGGTGCTTCAGTAAGTAAAGCATGGAACCTTCATGTTTTCAACCCGGAAACAACTTACGTAGTTAAGAATGAAGAGAAGGTTCTCGGCACAACAGTTATTGATCTCGTTAACGACCTTGCAGCATCAGGCGAATATTCACAGCTTGTAATCAAGTCAACTGCCGGTGCATCAGAAGCAGTTAAATTTATCGGAATTAAGGGTACAGAGGAAACTCCCGTTGTTATCGTTTCTCAGGAAGCAGATAAAGAAATTCCTCAGCTTGTTACTTTCGCAAACAATGTGACAGAAGCTCCTGCAATTACTCTTGAAGATTGTGAGTATGTAACAGTTAAGTCTATGAAGGTTTCAGCTCTCAATAACGGTATTGTTATAAAAGGCTGCTCAAACGTTAAAATTGAAAACGTTGAATTCAGTCAGATAGGTTACATTGATTACCTTACTCCTGTTGTTGATGAAGAAGGTAACGAATCGATCAATGCTATGGATACAACAGATATCCTTGAAAAAGGTTCATCAGTTCTCGTTGGTACAGATTGTGAAAACGTAACAGTTTCATCTTGCTCATTCACAAAATGCCGTGCAGGCGTTGTTGCTGACAGCACAAATCTTGAGGAAGGCGAAGAAGCTTCAACAGGAATCGAAGTTCTTAATTGTACTTTCGAAGATATGACAGATGCAGCAGTAGTTGTTAACGGTGCAGATGACGTTGTAGTATCAGGCGGTACAGTTGAAAATTCAGGTTCACTTGCTAAGGCAGCAGACTATGACGGCACAGTAGCAGCAGACTTCATCGTATGCGACGCTGAAAACGTAACGATTGAAAAGATCTACTCAACAGATAACAACTCATTTATCTATGCAGAGAATGCAACAGGTAGAGTTCGCTACAACGTATCAGACCGTGACGGTTATTCATATGTTGATGCAGAAGGCCTTCTTATCTATAACAACACATTTGTAAGCGCAACTTCACTTGATCTTACAGCTACAGTTAAAAACAACATCTTCTCAATGCTCATTGGCGAGAAGGTTACAGTAAGCGATGGTGCAGCAAACTGCTACCACTGGACAAGTAAGGGCGACAGAAAGTCAATCAAGAAGAATCCTTGGTTCGCAAACGCTTACACAGGTGCTGAAGAAGGCGTAACAGTAAGAGATAACTACATCCTTGCGGTAGGTTCTCCTTGCCTCGGCGCAGGTGTACAGGTTGAAGAAGATATGGGCACAACAGACTTCTACGGCAACGAGATCGGCTCATCACACAACATCGGTGCTGACCAAGGTGCAGGCGTTGAAGCTTCTCGCAAGCTTGTAAGCCAGTTCTCTGATTCATTCAACTATATCATCGCTCTCATCAGAAACTTCTTTGCAAATCTCTTTGGTTGATTCTGAAATTCTGAATTAAACACGAACAGCTCTCCCGGAAACAGGAGAGCTGTTTTATATTGACCGATTGAAAATATGCAGGGCCGATTCACGAATGACACCTACTACCTTGTAACAACTAAAAATTTACTTTCATATTCACCGAGATCCTTCATATTGTTGCTTTTTGTTCTTCCCTTTCTTGTTGTCATCCTCGAGTGTTAGCGAAGGATCTCAACAAGAAAACAACAATATTCGAGGATGACACGGTGGGGTTAATTACTGGTTTTAGTTGTTACAAGGCACTACGGTAAGTTCACTAAACCATGTCGTTTTCCGAAAGCTCTTAGGGGACCTGTATCGTATAAATATATTCAGAATAAACAACTGCCGATTGCAGGCGGAAAATCTGTAGGGGACTTCTAAAAACCTATTGTATAAAATATGTTTAGAAATTTTTTCGTCAG
>CAZDQE010000075.1:0-9127 GCA_964507395.1 uncultured Eubacteriales bacterium
GCAGAGATTTCTACATTCTCAAACTTAAGGTCGAGAATTTCTGCGCCGTCGGTATAACCGAATACACCGAGAGCTTCTGAATATTTATCAGTATCATAATAAGAACTGTAAGCATAATCGGAAGCAGATGCAGGATTATCAATAAGCATGTTGCTGATTGTGAACTGATTACCCGATGTTGAGAAGATATGACCCTTGAACGGTTCATCAGATGTACCGATGGGGGCAAATGAATAGCCGTCATTTGCAAGCTCCTCGGTCATATCAATATCATTCATTACCTCATAATATGCTTCGTAGTAATACTCGGGAGTATCAAGATAATCATCTTTTTCTGTAGGCATATCGTGGTGCTGTTTGATTGAAAGAAGGTCTTCAGCTTCATAAATCTTGAAGGGATCCTCCTTTGTACCTGAGCCGTCAAACGCGTGCTCACCACGGACTATAACTGTAAAGCCTACATCGAATGTAACTGTTTCACCGTTGATGATGCCTGTATAGGTTGTTTTAACAACTGCCTGACACTTCTTACTGAAGGTCTGGATATTAACGTCGGTAAGTTTATTATAAGTTGCTGATGAACCAACAATAATCTTTGATGAGCTTGCAGTTGTTGAGAACACATTAGTTGAGGGTACTGCGAACGCGTTGCCGTCTGTACCTGTAAGCACAGGCAGGTTGCCTACTGAGAAACGAGGAACAGTTGTTGCTGCAAGAGTTGCTGCGTTTGTTGACATTGGGATAGATGTGCCTTTATATACATAATCGTTGCCATCAGGGTCTTTAAGTCTTGTTCCGACACCATCGTATGAACTGTTGCCTATATAGTAATCAGTTTTAAGTTCGATAACGTTTGTTTCACCCAACATACCATCCTTGTAACCAACAATAGCGTGCAAATAATAAGGAATAAATCTTCTACTTGCAGTTGAAGTTGGTGAATTTTTATATGTTTCTGCAATATCAACTGTAATACCACTTGTCTGGTCTTCACCCATGTTCATATCATAGCCGCCGCCGACTGAAAGGGTTGTTTCGACATTGCCGTAAAGCGGTACACGTGTATCAAGAGATGAATAAACAACATTCTCTGCAAAGGCGGAAACACTGCTCTTCGCAGAATAGCCCACATAACCGATAACAAGACCCTTGACAACTGCAAGGTTTTTGCTTGAGAAATCGGATGTAACATAGCAATTGCTTATCATTTTGTTTGTGCCTGTATGTGCATACGCATTGTTTATACCGATAATACCGCCAAGGTTAGAATCACCTTTGATTGTGCCCTGAGAAAGACAGCCTGTAACAGAAATACCTGCAGTTGACATGCCTGTTGAGATTCTGCCGATGATTCCGCCTGCACCGTCTGTTATCGAACCTTTTTTGCCTGTTGTTTCAACAGTACCAAGGTTTGTGCAGTTTGAAACTGTAAGGTTTTTGTCACTGAACTGCTGAATATTACCGACAATACCGCCTGAAACGAGAGCCTTCACTGTTGTATCCGCAGATACTTTACAGTTATCAATAATTTTGTCACCATAGCAGGAGGATGTTGCAAACGCACTTATCTGTGAAAGAATTCCGCCTGCAATTGTGTCTGATGTAATAGTCGAGTTCGTGACAGTACATTCAGAAACTGTAGATATCGCGCCTGCTTCATTTGTAAGGCGAGTTACGATACCCGCTGCACATTCGCCTGTAATTGTTGAACCGGTTACTGTACATTTTGAAATGCTTGAACCGCCAAAGAGACCTGCTATACCGCCGAGAGATGCGTATGTAGCGCCGTTTGTACCTGTGCATATAAGACTTGTGCCTGTAACCGTACAGGATGTTATTGTATTATTGTTGTTACGAGCGTAACCTACGATACCGCCGATACCGTATGCATCTGCCGAAATTTCACAGTTTGTTACTGTACAGCCGGTGATTTCAGCATACTGCGCATCATTTGCTGCACCCCTGCCGATACCGCCGATGATACCGCCGATGTATCCATGCTCTTTCTCCGACTTTGTTGATGTAACTGTTGTGCTTTCAACTGAACAGTTTTCAATTATCGTTTTGTTTGTACCCTCGGAATCATCTTTGTTTTGTATACCGCCGATAAGCGCACCGACATGGTTTGTACCGCTGATTGCAGAATTTGTAACTTTACAGCTCTCTAATTTCACATAGTCATAAACATTACCAACAAGAGCTGCTGTATACGCACCGCCCGTAATACTTGCGTTATCAAGGTGAACTCCCTTGATCGTTGCACCCTGAACATATCCGAAAAGTGCCTGCTTTGTATTATCGGTCGTAAATGTAAGGTTAGAAATTGTGAAATAACTGCCGTCAGTATCAGTTCCTGCTATAAATTCGCCCTTAAAGTAAACTGATGATGAACCGATAGGCTCAATTGTATGACCTGACATATCAATATCAGCAGCAAGCTTAATCTTAGAGTTTGAACTCATATACATATACTCTGTAGAACCTGAGATAAGCTTTGTCTGGTTTGTTGAAAGATAGTAAAGGTCAATAGGAGTTTTAATAAGGTAATAACCGGCATCATCAATCTCAAGGTCTGATGAGTTAAATACCATAAGTTTTGCGACAAGACCTGTTGCATTGTGTTTAACGGTAAGGGTTGCACTTGCGCCCGAAGTACCTGCAAATGTGTAACCTAAACCGACTCTGCCGTACCAACCGAATTTGCCTGGAGTAAGAGTTGTTTCATTACTTGATGCAGAAGTAAAATGATTACCGACATTAAGCGTATCCGACCCATAAGTTGCAAGGTCAAATCTGTCCATGTTCTCAATGCTTGAAACATAAACCGTATCTGTTGCAGCCGAAACCTTAAGTGTGATATCGCCCCACACATCAGTTGATTCATTCTTCTGAACGAAAGACCATGCCTTACAAGAACCTGTATACGAACCTGCCTTTATACCTGATGAGATACCTCTATTGTTTGCATGATAATCGGAAAGTGAGAAATAGCAGTTATAGATGTATGTCGAAGAACTTGCAGATTCAATATTGCCTGCAAAGATATTACAATTGCTTGCAGTAAACGAACCGCCTGAAGGTGCAAGACCGCCTGCCGCATAGCAGTTCTGAATATAACCGCCGTCAAGAGCTTTAATCGTACCGATAAAGACTGCAGAGTTATCAATACCCGAAGATGTTGCATAGATAACAAGGTTTGTGCCGCAGTTGTCTATAATTGCCTTTTCTGCATCGACTGTACCGATGAAACCGGCAGTACCGTCGACTGATGTCTGATAAGATGTTGTTAATACTCCGTTTGCATTGTAATTACTGTCTACATAGCAACCGTAAATGTAACTGTTGCCGTAAACTGCTTTTGCAAAAAGACCGCTGTTTGCTTCCGAAGCTACAACCGTTGAAGATTCGACAAACGTAATTAAAACATTCTTTACTGTCGCATCACAGATATTACCGAATATATTGGAAATACTGAGTTTTGCAGTAGAAGCATCAACATTAATCGTAATATTCTTAACAACACCGTTTGCAAGGTTTGATGCTGTATCTGCATTATCAGCACTTGATGATTTGTGTGTTGTTGAATTGTTATTTGTAAGAGAATCGTCTCTTGAACCGTAGATACCTTTGAACAAGGGCGTTCCTGTTTCGTATGTAAGAGTGTTACCGTTAAAATCTATTGTTCCCCAGAAGGTGGCAGAAGGTGCTGTAAAAGTATCCTTTGTTGACCATGATGAAACCGATGTATCTGCTACAAAGTGTGCTGCAGGGGCATAGTAAAGGAAATTTATATCATCTTCATACAGAATAAAGGGATCGTCCTTTGTACCTGAGCCTGTACCTGCTGAACCGTACGGAGACAATGAGTTGAGGATACCGAATTCCATGGGCTCATTTGAAAGAACAGTTGCTTCCTTTGAAGCACCGACGCCTGCAGGAATTGTAATATCAACATCATAATTCACAACTGTTTTGTCATGTTTACCGTTAGTAGTGAGCTCATAGCTGATCGTACTTGAACCGATACCGCTTACAGTATAGTATGAGGCATTTACGGAAGCCCGGAAATTACCCTTTACACTGAAGGATGCGTCTCCCCAACCTGAGAAGGAGAAGTCGCTTGCATTTACAGTGACCGTGTTTTTCAAAATACCGAGTATTGATGAATAATAGGCAATTGCATAAGCCTTTGAGAACGTAAGGTCACCCTCGTTCACACCTGCACCGCCGTAAGATACAGGAGAAGGTCTTGAAGAAATGATTCCGGAATAGAACACATTTTTGATTTTATTGTTTCTGTATGCCTCATCACCGTTAAAACCAACAATTGCACCGAGGTCTGCTTTTGAGTCGATGATTTTAACAAGAGCATAACAGTTTTCTACGCTGAAGTTTGAGCCTGTATCACCGTAACCTACGATACCGCCGATGTAACGAGTGATTTCGTAAGCGGTGCCTGCACCTGCTGTTGAGCCTGTTGCAATACAGTTTCTGATGCCGTATGTAGTTTTGCCTACGATACCGCCGTAAACTGTGCTGTCAGACGTATCTGCAAAATAAACACCGATATCAAGTGCCGTACAAAGCTGAACGTCACCGGCGTTCTCACCTACGATACCGCCTGCTGATTTACCGCCGTAAACGAGAAGCTCATAGCTTGAAGCTGTCGCCTGCACATTTGATTTGTGATTGCCCTTAACAGTCGCACGCTGAATACGTCCTGTATTATAACCTGCAAGATAACCGATTTTGTCAGCACCTGTTACACTACTGCTTCTGCCATCCATTACGATCTCAGCGTAATATATACCTGTTGACGAGCTTGTTCTTGCTGTCATGTTTGCACCGACAAGACCGCCGACGTAATCACTTTTTGTTGAGTTACCTGCAACGGTTAAGAAAACGGCACGGATTTTGTTGATCTTACCTCTGTTCTGAGCGACCACAGCACCTGCGTAAGGTCTTGATGTCTTAACTGTTATGTTTTCCGCATGAACAAGGATAGTATTCTTATCATAGTTCGTTTCGCCGTCAATAACACCGCTGTTGTCTACGATACATGCAGTACCTGAATAAACGCGAAGCGATGCATCATCTGTAGGATAGAAGGATTCAGCCTTCGTTGAGGAGGCTGTAGTATCAAGAGATATCACTGTAAAGTTACAATCCTTTACAGTGCCTTCATTCTTCAGAATGATACCTGCTGCCTGTGCGTCAGAGTATCCGTTGGTGATTGTCGCCTTATTTACCGTGAGGTTTGTAATGGTTGATGCTGAGTTTACATAACCGAAGATACTGAGCGAAGCATATTCGCTGTTGTCAATTGTAATGCCTGTAATCTTCTTGCCGTTACCGTCAAGATAGAAGAGAACACTTGATGAGGAAAGAGTAGGGTCAACCGAAACAAGTGAGCCTTCCATACCTGTTTCACCCTGAGCACTGAGGACGGTAGAATCAATAGTTGTTGTACTGAAATCAATGTCTTGAGTCAATTGGAAATATTTTGTAGAGAAGCCCGTATCGTTAATAATCTCATTCATAGCGAGGAAGTGTTCAACGCTGCTGACTGCATAAGGGTTAGACTTTGAACCCACATTTGTTTCAGTACCGTCAACACCAAGCCATTGAAATGCTTTGTTATCCGAGGGAGTTTCAGTAACAACTTCTTCCGCTACCGGAGCTTTTGCAGTTGTTTCGGGAGTCTGCGTCGTAGCAGGCTTCTGTACTTCAGAAGTTGTTGATTCTGCCTGAGTTGCCTGCTCTGTTGTTATCTCAGCTTCTGTTGTCTCGGAGGTAGCAGACTCAGCAGTTGAAGAAACAGTTGTATCAGCCTCAGTTGCTGCAGTTACATCAGAGCCGTCAAGTGCGGAGGTATATTCACTTGTAGTTGTCTCTTCAGTAGCTGCGAGTGCAGTGTATACGCCGGTCGAGGATATAAGAATCCCCCCGGTAAGAACCAAGGCTATTAACCTTTTCGTCAATCTTTTATCCATTCTAAAAATACCTCCGTGAATTCAAAAGTTTCGTTCCTGATTCTTGCTTCGTGCGTATATACGTACACTATTGTGTGAGATTCGAAACTTTTTTGCCTGCAAAAGCCTTAAGAATCAAGGCTTTTGCCATTTTGTAAAGTTATTTACTTTACATCATCTATATTATTGTAAAGTTATTCAACTTTACACTTCATTCATCTGCACTATCTTTTTTCGGTGCAGTGTTTTTAGCTTTTTCTTTAGCCTGTTGAGCTTTTAACTTAGCTTTTTCCTTCTCTTTAGCCATTCTTGCCTTTTCTTTGGCAAGTGCATCGGCTTTTGCTTTAGCGAGTCTTTCTTTTTCTCTCTGCTTTGCCTTCTGCTCTGCTTCTTTAGCTTTCTGCTTTGCCTTTTCAGCGGCTAATTTTGCTTTTTCTTTTTCCTTAGCGGCCTTTTCTTTAGCTGCAAGTTCTGCTTTTTCCTTAGCCTTGGCTAATCTTTCTTTTTCCTTAGCTTTCTCTCTGGCTATTCTTTCTTTTTCAAGCTGAACTGCTTTTTCTTTGGCAGCCTTTTCTCTTGCCTTTGCTTTTTCTATACGTTCTTTTTCAAGTGCTTCGGCTTTTTCCTTTGCTGCCTGTGCTTTAGCTTTAGCCTTTTCTTTTCTTTCTGCCTCAAGCTGAGCGGCTTTTTCCTTAGCTAATCTTTCTTTTTCTTTCTGTTTAGCCTTTGCTGCAGCAGCCTTTTCTTTTGCTTCCAGCTCTGCTTTCTCTTTGGCAATTCTTGCTTTTTCCTTTTCTTTAGCAATTCTTTCTTTTTCTTCCTGAATTGCTTTTTCACGGGCAAGTTTTGCCTTCTCTTTTGCTATTCTTGCTTTTTCTTTTTCTTTCTCTTTGCGCTCTCTTTCAAGTGCTTCTGCTTTTTCTTTTGCTATGCGCTTCTTTTCAAGTTCTTTAGCTTTACGCTGTTTTTCAAGTTCGAGAGCTTTTTCTTTAGCAATACGTTTCTTTTCAAGTTCTTTTGCCTTACGCTGCCTTTCCAGTTCCAGAGCCTTTTCCTTTGCAATACGCTCTCTTTCCTTCTGCTTTGCAAGTCGCTCTTTCTCTTTCTGCGCTGCAATTGCCTGCTGTTCCTTGAGTTTTGCAAGACGTTTCTTTTCTTTCTCTTTCTCTCGTCTTGCCTTTTCCAGAGCAATTTCTTTTTCTTTCTTTGCTTTGAGTCTTGCTCTTTCGCGTTCCTTGCGCTGTCTTTCCAGTTCCTTCTCTCTGGCAATTCTTGCCTTTTCGCGTTCGATTCTGCGACGTTCGATTTCTTTCTTTCTTTCAATTTCTGCCTTGATTTTTGCTTCAATAAGGCGTTTGCGCTCTTTTTCGTGTGCCAATGCACGATCAATTGCTTCTCTGATTTTCTGTTCACCGGCAGTTTTCTTCTTTTGAGCGAGTTTCATCTCATCAATAAAAACTTTTCTGATTTCGACTTCGTCCAAATCATAGTTGAGAACAAGCTCTTCTGCCAGACGCTTAATGAATTTGGGTTTGATTTTGCGTTTTTTGAGTTTGCCTCTGTATGCACTTTCGGGCTCAGTATTTTTCTTAAGAAGCATATAGTTGTAAGCCAATACACCGTAAAGGTCGTCACGGTAGTTATCGCTTACCATATCGTCTGATTCTTTGACTGTTACTTCGTAACCAACATCATCATAGGAATGAATAAACTGCCACAATGTAAGACACTGACGGAAGTTGGGGTCCTTCAGAATAACGTTAGTTCTCATAATGGGAGGACGAACAGGCACACACTTACGCATTTCTCTCATGAAATTAGAATGAACAAAGTCATCAACGAGAGTCTTTATTCTGCGGATTCTGTCCATAACCGATTTTTCTTTTTTGCCGTCCACATCTTCATCGCTGTTATATTTAGCTGCGACTTCCATTTTGAAAGTGATAAGTTCATTACCCTTTTTAACCTCACTTTCCATTTTAAGGGAGTTGAGGCTTTCGTCATCAGGCAAATTTGCAAGAGCATCGTATCTGACGTTGATGAAATATTCAAGTTGCTTAATAAGAGTGAACAAAAAACGGTTTTCATAAATTTCGTAGCTTTCTTCACGGAAAACGTTCAGAATCTTGTTGGGCATAACACTACCGTCATCTTCAACCTTAGCAATCATGTCAGTGTGCTGAGCAAGATGTCTTATTGATTCGGTAGTGATTTTCTTTGCGCGTTCAATGATAACAACTTCTTCTTCCTGAACAATGAACTTACGGGGATTTCTGAGAATATTGTCAATGGGAATGATACAACTTTCAATAGCCTCAACCCAACGGATGTCTATTTTCTTTTCGAAGAATCTATTAAATTGAGAGAAATTGTTGTGTCCTGTGGAAATTGCCTCGTACATAAAATCATAGTACGGGTTTCCGGCTGTCATTTCAGACATTTTGCCCTGATAGACAGAGTATAAATCAAGATATGATTCGCTCATCTGAGAACGTCCCCTTTTGTGTGAAGATTAGTTATGCTATGAATTACATAAGTTTCTGAAGTCTTTCAAGGTAATCCTTAGAATCCTTCATGTTATTTTTACCGAAGTTTTTGTTAAGGTAAGTGATAAGACCGCCGATTTCGTTACGGATGTAAGAAACGTTCAAGCTTTCAAATTTACGAAGAATCTTGTGAGCGAGAATAAAGTCGATACCGTCAATTTCCTTACCGCCACAACCAACGTAAACAGGAACAAAGTCTTTAAGCTGTTTAAGAATACGGTTACCGAAAGCTATACGGAAATGTTCGATAACATAGTCGTCAAGTTCAGCAAACTTTTTGAGAGCTTCTTCTGAAACGGGATATTTTTCTTTTGCTTCATCAAAGAGTTCTTCGAGATGCTTATAGTTGAGATAAAGAGGATCAGTAAGAGGTGCTTCGAAGAATTTACCTTTTGTATTGATATCGATGGGAATAGCACGGTCGTAAACCTTATCAGTAACGGCGAAAGTAGAGTCGTCGTTGTTGATTGTGCCGACATACCACATATTGGGAGGAAGTTTGAATTTACCATCGAAGAAAAGTTCGGGGTCAGTGGGCCATACTGAAGGAACAAGTGAAACAACCCATTCATCGCGTGAAGGCATTTCAAGGATTGAAAGGAGTTCAGC
>CAZDQE010000076.1:0-9057 GCA_964507395.1 uncultured Eubacteriales bacterium
GAGCACTTGACTTTTAATCAAGGTGTCCGGAGTTCGAATCTCCGATGGATCACCAGAAGGCGGTATTCACTTTGGTGGGTGCCGCTTTTTATTTTTCTTTTTTGAGTAGATCAGAGCTCGTGCCATGTGCGACAGTTCGCCCTGCTATGACCTTGAGCGTACAATCTGCGACTACCTCAAGAACTACTCCCGCTTCAGCTACAGGCGGCTACGAGAAACAGCAAAAATTCACCGTAATGATAAAAGAAATAAATCCGGCAGATTTTCAGAAACAAAGAAGCATTTAAACAATTGTTCCCCAAAGATTAAAAAATCTTTGGGGAACTGTTGTTTGCATATTAACTATAGCCGTGTGCCGTGGTTTTTTAAAATATCGTTGAGTACCATTCCAAAAGCTTTAACCAAATCAAGTATCAATAGCATGCCGATTAGTATTACCGTACATCGGCAAACAAAATTTTATTCTTCACAACAGCTGACGTATATTTCGCTAATTAAAGTTTTTTTCGCATAAGTACATCTTGTACATGCTTCCATTTTATAAGTCTGGCGCAGACATCTGGGGTCTGTTGCCTTATCTTTATGAATTATAGCTACAACAATAGATTCCTCATACTTATGTCCAAAAAGAGTACATGTAAGTCCGTAAGCAGATGCATCTTCATTATCTTCATTAAAGTAATCTGCTATAAATTTATTGCGGAATTCCTCTGTTGTGTCTGCATCAAAAACAAACTCAACTTCATTCACAATAACTGTAACAGCTTTTTCGTTTGTATCCTCAGCGTAAACAGACATTGACATTACGGAAAAGAGGGATACAACAACCATAACAAGTGCCATTATTTTCTTCATTTTTTAATTAATCTCCTTCAGATTTTCAATAATTCTGAAAAGATTATCTTCTGTATCAGAACGTATGCTATAAAAATTATTTTCATATATAAAATTGGCTTGTACAAAACGCGAAGTTATCTCATAATATACCAAATGACCGGCAATTTCTTTTTTCGTGCAATTTAACTTTGTTTTTTCTGATAAATCACTACTCATAACAACTTCAACACAATATTCAGTTTTATTGCAATACATTACATATCTCTCTGAATCATTTTCATTCAGATACCAGACTTCGACAATCTTTTCTTCATCAGGTAACCAAGTAGGATATAAAACCTCAATTCCTTCGCTTGCTGCAAGCTCTTTGATTGAGGAATACTTCTCGGTTTTATCGGGTTTAATAAATGTTATATCATTATATTCAATCGAGCTACCTTCGGACATTTCCAAAAGATAATTACCAATTTGTCTGAATATTTCATCTATGGTATTGCCCGATGCAACAGATATAATACCAAAGAGTGTAATAAGTACCGCAAGTACGGCAGCAATAAGCGCAAGCCTCTTTGCTCTTATTTTCTTCTTCGCATGAGAGCTTATTGCAGTTACCCCGCCCTTGAACGGTATATCTTTTACTCTTTGTTCAATTTCTTTCTGAGTCAGTCTTTCTTTTCCTTCAAGTTCCATAAGAAAATCGACGCACTCTGTTACGAGGTCACTGTCCATTTCTTTGTAATCCTTTGCGGTTTCAAGCAGAATAATTACCATCAGCTTGTCCTTTAAAGTCTGTTTTGCAGTGTTCGCGTCGTGCTCGTTTCTCATGGCTTCGTTCACCTCCGGTTTTTATTTTAGATAAGTATATCCCCCCTTCACAGATATATGAAGGGAATCGTGTTTTGTCACGCAAAAATTTTTGATTTTTTCGAAAAATTTTTATAATTTCATTGCAAGCAGTAAGAGAGCCATAAACATAAATGATGCTCTTTCCTTGATTTTCACTCTGAGTCTGTAAACTCGTGACCTTACGGCGTGTTCGGAAATATCAAGAGCCTTTGCAAGTTCTGCATATTCCATATGTTTTGTATAAACCATTTCAAAGAGTTCAAGCTCTTTTTCTGTTAACGAAGAAAGTATGCTCTGTTTCTTTTCTTCAATTTCTTCATCGGTTATTTTATTATCTTCTTCCATTTCATAAAGAAGCTCTGTGCTTGTTTGTGTGTCAGACACCGTTCCGAAAATAAGTTCCTTTTCTCTCTTGGCGATATGTCTGAACTGTTCCTTTATTTTATTGTTGGCAACAGCAAAAAGCCACGCTTTGATAAAATCATCTTCAAGTTCGTTATAATTTTCCTGAAAGAAAAGAAAAACTTCCTGAGTAACATCGGCAGCATCTGCCTCTCTTTTGAGCCTTGAAAGACAAAGATGATATACGTCATCATAGTATAAAGCAGCAATTTCTCCTGCTCTTTCGGCACTTATCAACCTGTATCAATCCTTTTCGTCAAATAATTTCCGTTTGCAGGTAATTATATCAGTTAAGTTAAAATATGTCAAAAAAAGTTTTTATAACGTATTTTCTTATTAATAAAAATACTGTGAAATTTTTTCGTTAGGTATTGTAATTCCGCACAATTACACAAGTCAGTATTTGTCGAAAACAGAGAAAGTTTGAATAAATTAAAAATTCCGCGTAATATTTCGCGATCTTCATCATTTATATATAAAGCGTTATTTCTGTATTTTAAATGAAGAAGGTATTTTATGGACTCATTAGCATTTAACCCCGCTGAAAAAGAAGAAGCAAAAGCGAAACTGATTGAATTTATGGAACAAAACAACATAACATACCGTCTGTCGGAGTGTTGCAGTTGTGAAAATTTATGCATTGATTTTAGCCTTGAGGAAAAAACTTGTAAAAAGTATTGTTGCAATTCCGGAATAATTGTACAAACAAGCAACAAAGAGCTTTGCAAGGTCTATCCCCACGAAATTCTTTATATAGCAATAGAAAACAGAAAATCTGTTCTATATCTCACGCACGGAAGAGTTGAAACCAACCACCAGTTAGATCATTGGAAAGGTATTCTTGACCTTGAAATCTTTGCTCAACCTCATCACAGTTTCATTGTTAACCTGAATTATGTTGATGAAATCACAAAGGAATTTGTAAAAGTAAAATACGGTAATAAAGAATATTCGGTTTACACCTCTCTGCGCAAAATCGGTGCATTCAAAAAAGCTTTCTTAAAACTCGGTGAACGATAGGGGACTTCTAAAAACCTATTGTATAAAATATGTTTAGAAATTTTTTCGTCAGATGTGCTAAAAATTTGAAGTTTATGCTGTCGCATTAACAAGAATTTTTGGTGCATATGACGGAAAAAGAGCAAACATAATTTCGTGCAAGGGGTTTTTAGAGGTCCCCGATAATATAACAAAAAGAAAACATCACTTCGGTCAGTTATGGCTGAGGTGATGTTCTTTATGATACTGCTATATCAAAATCACTTGCGTTTTTGTAAAAAATCCATACACTTTTGATGTTTCTGACAAATTCCAAATTTCTTCCGTGGATTGCAATTATCTGAGGATTTATTATTTTCAGGATACAATTCAAAGGAGACCTCAAAATGAATGATGTGGAAAACTTAGGAGAAAGAATAAAAATATTGCGACTTATGCTAAAAGAAACACAGGAAGAATTTGCTGAACATTGCGACCTTAGTTCAGAAACCGTAAGTCTGATTGAAAGAGGCAGATTTTCGCCCAGACTGGAAACACTTAAAAAGATTTCTGAATATACTCATCTGACAATCAGTTCCTTATTCAACGATTATTTGTACATAACAGAACAAGACAACAACAACGAAGCATATATCACTTACGGCATCAAAGTTTTTGAAAGCAACAAAGTAATAAAATCTGTTCCCGGTGTGTTTCTGGATGAAACCGAAGCAGTAAAATTCGTTGCTGCCTGCAACAAAATACAGCTCAATCCGAATCACCTTGAAGATTTTATCGAGGATAGTCTGTGAAAATTCCGACTCACTTTCAGGGTGTTTTTTCTGTTTTAAAAGCTCTTTTTAAAAAAGTGACGGTCATTTTGTAACCGTCACTTTTATCAATGCTTTTTAACTTTCAGAGGTTTGTGAAAAACAGGCTTTTTCTCGCCAGCTTTTACCATTTCTCCCGAAAGCAATGAACGCATTTTCAATATGATTTCTTTATAATTTTTGTCACCGACAAGGTTGTTTTTCTCGCAAGGGTCATTCTTCAGATCATACAAAAAGTCATCAAAATAATGAACCGCACTGTGTTTGCGCCAACCCGAGCCTACTGCACGTGCTGAATATTTCCATTCCTTTGTGCGAACGGCTCTGCCAACCTGCGACTCGCTTATCTGAACAAATACACAATCTCTTTCCTCACTTTCCATACCGTTTACGGGAAGAACTTTTCCCGAATAATTTTCAGGAACGGGAATGTCTGCAAGGCTCAGAAGTGTCGGCGGTAAATCTATAAGACTTGCCAGACACTCCTTCGCTTCACTTTTTTCAATTGCTCCGCCGCCGAAAACAAGAGGAGTGTGTATGCTCGAATCATGACAACTGCGTTTGTATTCCGCATTCCGCGTTTTGAAATGACAGCCGTGGTCACTCGTGTAAACAATAATAGTGTTGTCATAAATCCCCTCGTTTTTGAGTGTCTTTACAAGCCTTCCTACATTTTCATCAAGTCGGTTTATTGCAGCTATGTAATCGGGGTATTCCTCACTGTAATTTCCGTTGAGGAATGTTAAATCGTCAGGCAGCGGATAATCACGGTATTTTCCGACGGTATCGGCGGGTCCTTCAAAATGCCCCCTGTCATTCTGATGATGAGGCTCCAACTGAGAAACAAACATAAAGAACGGCTTCTCATTATTATGATTTTCAATATACTCAACTGCAAAATCATTTATACAGTCTGCTCTGTAGCCTTTAAAATCAAGCTTGTTGCCTTCTTCGTCGAAAACATAGCCGTCATAACCGTGGGACGTAAACTCAAGCACATCTGCCGCACGCCAGTATTTATATCCGCCCTGCTTATTCACAGGTACGGCTGTTTTTTCACAATGCAAACCGATACCCGGATAACGGTCAGAGGCAAGATGCCATTTACCGATATAAGCAGTATCATACCCGTTTTCGTTAAAATGGTCCGCCAGAGTTATCGTGCCTTCCTTCAGAGGAACTCCGTTCCAATAGCATCGGTTTTCCGTTGCATACTGACCTGTCTGCAGACATGCACGTGCAGGGCCGCAAACAGGCTGGCAGGTAAAAGAATTTTCAAAAAGCACGCCCTCTTCGCCTAATTCCCTGACGTTGGGCATAAGCGTACTGCTGAGTGTATCCCATCTCTGTTGATCGGAGAAATAAAAAATAATATTCGGTTTCATAAGGATTCTCCTTGGTACTATATAACACTCTTCAATTATTCAAAAGCATAAATCGTTCCTGCCTGATAATCCCACTTTTCAAAGCCTGTATCAAATACAGGAGAATTTTCCGCAAGTGTGAAGTCACGGTTTTCCGCATCCTTGAATATCGGATCTGCAAAAACGGCATTGTTATAATATCCTCTGCCTACCATACCTACAATATTTTCTCTGTGGCCAAGTTTTGCAGACGAGCCTGAATATACAGCACGGTTGCCATAGTCCCAATAAAGATTACTGTCATCAACAAACCAATCCATTGAAATCGTATCCTTGTACATAACTGCATCGTCTGTAACAAGAATGTTGTTTTCAAGGAAAAGTGAATTATGCTCTTCATTTCTTGTAATCCGGAATGCTCCGTCCGTACCGAATGCAAAAATATTATTTCTTACAACATTGTCTCTGCCGTAATGCTGATGGAAGGTCTGTGAAGAACAATCATAAACAAGATTCTTTTCAACTGTTATTTCCGATGAACCTTCATCAAGGTAAATACCCCAGCCGCCGTAGCCTTGCTCACCGCCGTAGCAGCCTACATTGTAAATTATATTACCGCTGAGAACCGTGTTCGGCTGAATACCGAGAGTGTAAATACCGCCCATGTCTGACAGCCAGCCGTTACCGATGTTATAAATAAGGTTATTATTCACCTGAATATTATCAGTGGGATTTTCATTGTAACCCCATACCCAGCCTACAGAAACTGCAGTGTACCAGCCGTCATGGATTTCGTTATTTGCAATAATGCAATCTGAAGCATGGCAGAGAAGAACACCGATGGAATGGTTGTAGATTCTGCCGTATTCATTGATTTCACAGTTGGTAATGCTGATGTTTTTTGTCACGGCAGGAATTGCATAAGGCGCATTGATGAAAATTGCGTTACCTCCGATTTCGTCGAAATGGCAAGCCTCTGCTTTTGCTCCGTCAACATTCGCACCAAACATAAGAGCCGTATTTGAAATGCTGCGGAAAGTGCAGTTGATAAAGCTTATATTTTTCGCATTTTTCACATCAATCGCCGCAGGAACCTCGTAAGATGCCTGAGGATGAGTGGGATTGAGTTCAACAATCTCATAAATCGGATTTGTTTCATCCATGGGCCAGAGACCAAGCGTTCCGTTCACAAAATTCCAGTCGGTATTTACAAATCTGATACCGCTGAAGGTGATGTCCGATACGCCGTCCATCTTCAGAAAACTATCTGTAACAGGAGCTGAAAGAACGAGATTTTCCGCTGTTTCGCCCTCATAAGGGATGTAATAAAGCTTACCCTCACTGCGGTCAAGATACCATTCCCCGGCTTCACTCACAGCCTCACGAACATTTTCATAAACATAGTTATCACCTGTTTCAATGCTCATTGCCGCAGGCTTTTTCAGTTCAACTTTACCTGTTGAAGCATCTGCGGAATAAAGAGGAAGAATATCATCACACCATTTATGCATAATGCGTACATTAACATCTTCAAGGTTTGCAAAAGCTTTTATTTCATTCTTATTTGCATAAAACGCAGCATGAAGCTTAAAGTAATCACTTTCGGGGTTCAGAGCATCAGTAAGTTCTGAGTTTGCGACCCGGAACGAGCCCTCCTTCGGCCACACACTGACAGAAAGACGTTTTTCGCCCTTGAAGAGAGAGCGGAAATACATATTCTCAGTATCAACATCTGTTACAAGAGCTTTAACTCCGTTGATTTCACCGTCTGTCCAATCTGAAAGCTCCACAGAGCCTGTAAAAATAACTTCTTCATCAGGAACACTGCGGTAAACCGCATTTTTGTAATCACTCGAATCAAAATTTACCGACTTGTCAAAAAGATATGTACCCTCTCTGAACCAGACAGTAACCTCTTCTTCGGAAGACATGCCTTTAAGTTTTTCCTTTGCGCCTTCGAGAGTTCTGAGCGGTTGTTCTTCTGTACCCGGGTTGCTATCATCTCCGTCAGGAGAAACTACGATGTCACATTCCTTCATCTCAAACACTCCTTCGTCAAATTCAATTTTTTCCGTCGATAACTGCTCGTCAAAAACGCCCTCTGCAGGTTTTTCGGGACAAAGCCAGAGTCCAAGCAAAGTGAAAATTGCTGTTATCGTTGCTATAATCTTTTGCTTCAACATAATTTTTACCTCCGATAGTATGCTGTCTTCATTATACTCGTTACATCAGCAATATGTCAATTAGTTTTTACTTTTCAGCGATATTATTGTTGTTTCAAAAAGTATACCCGAAGATTTTCATTTCTTCGGGTAAATTTTCTTTGTTTTTAATTTTCTTTCTTTTTCTTTCTGAAAACCACAAGCTTTGAAAAGAAGTAGTTGAGAATAACAACTATTACCGCAAGGAGAATTTTTGAAATCATTTTTCCGCCGAGCATGAAGCCGAAAACATCAACACTGTATTTGTCAAATCCGAGCAAATCCACAAGTGCATAAAGTCCGAATTCTTCAACGGCAAAAGAAAAAACTCTCGCAGCGAAGAAAGAAATAATTTCTTTTCCGATAACCTTTACATTCCATGAACGGCTTTCAAAAACAAAAATTTTATTTGTAACGTATGCAAAAATTACGGAAATAAACCACGCGATAACATTTGAAACGAGGTAGTTTTCTTCCCCTAAAATCATATTGAAAATTTTAAAGGAAGCGAAGTTAACAAGCGTGGTCAGCACGCCGAAAATTATATACAGAACCAGTTCCTTGTATTTTTCAATCAGTTTCTTCATAAGTCAAAATCTCTTTCGCAATATATATGGGGCGGCTTTTAACCTGAGTATGAATTTTGCCGATATAGATTCCCATTATTCCGAGGAAAACGGAGAGTATGGCAAAAAGCATTATTACAAGACAGGCTATAAATCCGAGACCGCAATCCTTGCCAAAACCAAGGTCCGCCACAAGCAGACAAAGTAAGAGCAGGACATCAAAAATTCCTGTGCCAACGCCGAAATAAACAGGAATTTTAAGGGGCAAATCAGTGTAAGCCATAATTCCGTCAAGAGCGTATTTTATAAGCTTTTTGACGGACCATTTTGTTTCTCCGCTTTCTCTTTCCATAACCTCATAAGGAATTGAACAGGTATTAAAACCGATCCATGAAAAAATGCCCTTTGAGAAACGGTGGTATTCTGTAAGTGAAATAATTGTTTCAATAACATTTCTTCTCATTGTTCTGAAATCGCTTGCGTCTTCAATGAGATTTACTTCGCTGACTTTGTTGATAACGGAGTAAAAGCCTGTTTTGATTTTACTGAGAAGTGCACCGTCTTTTCGCTTTTCCTGAAAAGCGGCAACCATGTCATATTCCTGATGCTCGTCCAGAATTTTTCCCATCTGAACAGCAACCTCGGGACGTTGCTGCATGTCCGCATCAATGATAGTTGTGTATTCACCGCTTGAGGCTTCAAGACCTGCATACATGGCACTTTCTTTGCCGAAGTTCCTTGAGAAATTTATTATTTTGATTTTAACGTCTTTGTTGTTTTCAAATATTTCTTTCAGTTTTTCGCCTGTTTTGTCACGACTTCCGTCATTGACAAAAACAAGCTCAAAACTGTCGGTATAACCCTTCATTGCTTCTTTTGCGGCACAGAAAAATATTTCAACATTTCCTTCCTCGTTGAAGCAGGGGATAACCAGTGAGTGTTTAACTGACATTTCTTCAACACCTTTTTGATAAATGTAAGGGGACTTCTAAAAACCTATTGTATAAAATATGTTTAGAAATTTTTTCGTCAG
>CAZDQE010000077.1:0-8959 GCA_964507395.1 uncultured Eubacteriales bacterium
ACGCTCACAAGTACAACATCGCTGCACAGTACTGGACGATCAACGATGCCGAAGCTGTTGAATACCTGGCAAAGAACGGCGCTGACTGCGTTATGACAGACTACCCTGACATGGCATATGAGGTTCTGAAAAATCTCGAATATTAAATATACGGGACAATGCAGTCATTGTCCCGTTTTCATGCTATAATGTGTTCATGAAAGCTTGAAAGGAAAACTGAAATGAAAATTTTTACAACACTTTTCAACATCGTAAAAGAACTGGGTCACGTTCTCATTGCAATAGTTTTTCTCATTCCCTTTGTTGCCACGATGGGCGAGGACAACTCGGCAGACCATGAAATTTATGTAAACGAAAACAGTACAAACCCTTACATTACAGAATACGGCGATGTTGATGTTGCAGGTCACAGAGGCGGTGCAGGTCTTGCTCCGCAGAACACAATGATGGCATTCAAAAATCTTATGGAAAACAGAGATGCCCTTGGTGCTGACACATACGAGTTTGACGTTCAGCTGACAAAAGACGGAAAGCTTGTCACAATTCATGACCTGACTTACGATTCAACATCAGACGCTGCCGAATTTTTCGGCAAGGAAAATATTGCTGTCAGTTCTCTTACCTACGATGAAGCAAGACAGCTTAACATGGGTGAAAAATTCAAGCAGAACGGTGAAAAACCATACCAGGGTTTACGCGGAGAAGATATTCCCGAAGACCTGAAAATCCCTCTTTGCGAGGATGTCATAAAATATGTTGAAGAAAACAGCGGAGAGAGAAAATTCAATTATCAGATTGAAGTAAAATCCATGGGTAAAAACGGCAGAACTGCCACAGACGAACTGTATAAGCTTATTAAAAAATACGGCATTGAGGACAGAGTTATCTGGTCCACATTTGACCCTTATATTTCCGCTCACATGGTGAAAAACTATCCTGAAATCAGACGTTCCGGCAACGCCCTTGAAGCAGTTCAGTTTTTCTTCTATGCACGAATGGGTTGGGATCTTGAAACTGCAAACGTAACTTACTGCGCCCTTCAGCTTCCCTACGGCTCAAGCGCATTTGACGGTCTGCTCAATACAGGAACAAGAGAAATCCTCAACTACGCTCACAAAAACAATATATCCATTACCTACTGGACGATCAATGATGAAAATGAAATCAGATACCTTGCAAACAACGGTGCAGATTGTATCATAACAGACCAGCCTATGGTTGTATCCCGGGTCATAAATTCAATTGAGTTTTAAACGAAAACGGAGAGCACAGACTGTACTCTCCGTTTTCGTTTAATTATTCAAAAATCACTTTGATATCACCGACACCGCCGTCGATATCTATTTTATTTTCGCCGCTTCCGTGTACAGTTTCATTGTTCACGGTTTTTCCGTTTACACTTGCATTTCCCAGTCCTTTGTCGATCTCAACGGTATAATTTTCTTCACCGCCCACAAGCACAAGCTCTACACCGCCGACACCGCAGTCAATCTCGCTGTCGCCTGTAATCTCGGCTCTGTAATGAAGCTTGCCTACGCCTATGTCAAGGTCAAGATTATGTGTTTGTCCGCCGCGGATTTCAATTTTGCCTGCGCCGCCGTCAATTTCAATGTTTTCCGACGCATAAAGCGCATCAACAGAAACCGCACCCGCTCCAAAATCAAAGTCAATTTTTTCAGCCTTTATATACTCCGCAAAAAAATCGCCTGCACCCGTAGAAATATCAACCTTGTCAAAAGTAAAACCTTTGGGAACTGTCAGTACAACTTCTGTTTTCGGTACGGAATCCACGATACTTCTGCTGTTTTCTTCAATAACAAGAGTACCGAATCTTTCCTTAACCGTTACATCCTCGTTATCGGTTTCAGCGTGAAACTTATCTCCCTCAACAATTGTAAGGTTCGTTCTGAAAAGATTCACCCGAAGCTTCTTCATCTCTGACAAAGAATCAATTTCTTCAACTACACCGTCGTGGGTTATAAAATCCGAAAATTTACTGAGCAAAGATGCGCCTTTCAGCACGCCTATAAGCACACCGGCAATAATCGCAAAAGCCAGAGCAATCGCAAAATATTTTACAATTTTCTGAAATGTTGTCATTTGATGTCAGCCCCTCCGAAAATGCAACTGCCTGTAATGTAAAGTGTCACTGCACCGTTCACAGGCTTTGCTGTTCTCTTATCGCTGACACCGCCGAAAATAGAATTTGTATTGATTTTCACATTCACGTCAGGGGGAAGAATTATATCTATACCGCCGAAAACACTGCAGATATCCAGCACCGCACCTTCAGCAATCACGGCATTACTCAAATCACATTTCATACCGCCGAAAATCGCGTTGACCTCCGCAGACTTGAAAATCTCTCCTGAGAAATCCACATTCTGCCCTGAAAAAGTTGCCCCATACTGTTTCACAGGCTCTCCGCTTTCCGCAAGCTTGCGTTTTGCCTCTTTTGCACTCTTGTTGAAGGTATCCTTAAAAATCAACTTAAGACCGATAATTACTATAACAAAAGGAACAATAAGCTTAATTACCGCCTTATCGGGAATAATGTCCTGACAGGCAAGAAGAAGAGTTGTACCTGTGAAAAGACCGATAATGCTCCATATTTTATCTCTGTCCGTAATAAGTCCCACAAATGAAGGAACTAAAATAAACAAAGTCCACCAACCCTCAAACATATTTTTAAGGTCGATAATTTCCATAACATGAAGTCCGAACAAAACACCGAGGGCAACTAAAACAACACCCCATAAAACTCGTCTTACTCTGGTCATAAAACCACTCCTTTCAATTCAATTATATTACCGGTAAAATCTGTTGTCAATGAAAAAATATTAAATATTCGGCGCAATTTTTCGGCTTAAGTCTGCCCAGAGTTTCATATATGCCGAAATAAAAGTACCGAAAGGCAACGGAGTAATACCTATACTATTAAAAAGTTTAGTGCTTTCATAGGCAAAGCCCTCCTTTACACCTGTAACAAAAACAGGAATCCCCGCTTCCTTTGCTTTTTTACAGAAAGCATGAAGCTTTTGATTTGCTGTATCAAGAGTTGCAGAGTGATACGGCTTTAAAATTACAGCCTTTACGCTGTCAAGAGAATGCATAAAATCATCTCCCGGATGACTGTCAATTACTAAAATTCCTGAATTCTCGCTATATTCAACGATACCTAACGGTTTTTCCGAAATCTTCTCTGTACCCTTCAATAAAGTAATTTTTCCGTCATACTCTGCAAATGGTTTACCTGTGATTGAATAAATGTCTGCGCTCAGTTCGCTGTGCTGCAGCATATTCGTGGGAACGTGTATGTTTGTTTTTGTTTCATTTTCATTCTTATAACTGACAAAAACACCTGTCCCTTTTTTGCTTTTTATGAACTCAACTGCTGCTTCAAAATTTTCATTTCCGTTTTCTCTTTCATCCTCAAGAGGATACGCCGATGACACAAGCACTATCGGAACTTCACTGTCTGCAAAAGCATACTGCAGTGCACAGGCTGTATAATGAAGCGAGTCAGTACCGTGAGTCACAATTATACCATCATAATCTTCATTCAGATTTTTTTCCACCTGTTTCTGCAAGAGATTTAACTCTTTCGCTGACAGATTTTCACTCAGAACAGTATAAGGCGAGGAAGTCTCAAAACAAATATTATTATCAAGCTTTTTATAATTTTCAATCAGCACATACTTTGCACTGTCGTCTGTTGACATCCATTTTTCCTTGTAGGTACTGCCTATTGTTCCGCCCGTAAAAATCACTGATATTTTCAAGATAAAAACCTCTTTATTGTTTTTTATTATTATATCACCTGCACATTTTGATTACAACAAAAAAGAAGCAGATTTCCCTGCTTCTCCAGAAAATTATTTCTCCATATCGTAAATTAAATCTCCGAATGCTTTTTTGCCCTGCGTTGTGAATTTTTTGAGAACCGACACGGCGGGATTCATGATTTTAAGAAGTTTTATGTTTTTACCCTGTTTAACATTATATTTTATTTTCAATACGTTTTTACACTATAAATGAACATTAAATTGTCGAAAATACACCTCAAAATTGTGAAAATACAGTTATTTTCCATTCATGAAAAATAAAATCTTCTTTTTATGATATCCTATGTCATACAGATATATCGTTTGACAAAATGTGTCAAATGGTAAAATATATATTGGCGGTTAATACAAGATAGTAGCATTTCAAAGAAAGGACATAAAATTATGAGTAGTAATAATCCGTCTCTTTTGGAAAAGAAAGAACAAGCTGCAACAATTTATACAGTTGATGCCGTGACCCCTTCGTGCGGGAAAATTTTTTTATTTATGAAACGTGCTTTTGACTTAATTTTTTCACTTACAGCTTTAATATTTTTGACAGTCCCAATGCTCATTGTTGGACTACTTGTAAAACTAGATTCTAAGGGTCCCGTCATTTTTAAACAAGAACGATTAGGAAAAGAAGGTAAGCCATTCACAATATACAAGTTTCGTTCTATGTATACTGACGCTGAAAAAGAAGGTCCTCAATGGGCTACACTTGACGATAATCGTTGCACAAAAATCGGCAAAAAATTACGTAAAACACGTATTGATGAATTACCTCAATTGTTCAACATCTTAAAAGGAGACATGAGTTTCGTAGGTCCTCGTCCTGAAAGATCTTGTTTTTATGAGGAATTTGAAACTTATATTCATGGTTTCAGCTATCGCTTAGTTGTAAAACCGGGTTTAACCGGATATGCACAGATAAACGGAGGATACGACTTGAAACCTGAAGAAAAAATATTATATGATATGAAATATATAGGCTCTATGTCTGTATCAATGGATCTTAAATGTATTTTTAAAACAATATCCCTCATTTTCACCCACAATGGCGCAAGATAGTTTTAATTAGACAAATTTCTAAAATAAAGAAAGGAACGTAAAGATGTTTAACAATCAAACTCTTCTCATCACAGGCGGAACGGGAAGTTTTGGTCACACCGTTCTTAAGCACTTTCTCTCAACAGATATCGGGCAGATAAGAATCTTTTCCCGCGATGAAAAAAAGCAGGATGATATGAGACATGACCTGCAACTGCGATTTCCCGAATATGCTGAAAAAGTTAAGTTCTACATCGGTGACGTAAGAGATAAGCAGTCGATTACAGACGCCATGAAGGGCGTAGACTTTGTTTTCCACGCAGCAGCTCTCAAGCAGGTACCCTCATGCGAATTTTTCCCCATGGAAGCAGTACGCACAAACGTAATCGGTACAGACAACATGCTCCACGCCGCAATGGAAACAGGTGTCAAGAGAGTTGTCTGCCTTTCAACTGACAAAGCTGCTTACCCCATTAACGCAATGGGAATCTCGAAAGCAATGATGGAACACGTTGTGACAGCAAACGCACGTGTTTCAGCCGAAAGCGGCGGTCCCGTAATCTGCTGTACAAGATACGGCAATGTTATGTGCAGCCGCGGAAGTGTTATCCCCCTTTTCATCGACCAGATTAAAGCAGGAAAGCCTATCACAATCACCGATCCCAACATGACACGTTTCCTCATGAACCTCGATGAAGCTGTTGACCTTGTTAAGTTTGCATTTGAGCACGCAAACCCCGGTGACCTTTTCGTTCAGAAGTCACCCGCTTCAACAATTGAAGATCTGGCAAAAGCTGTTCAGAAAATCTTCGGAGACACGGGCACAAGAATCATCGGCACAAGACACGGTGAAAAGCTTTACGAAACACTGATGACTCACGAGGAAAGACTGAGAAGCGAGGACATGGGCGGATATTTCAGAGTTTCAGCCGATAACCGCGACCTGAACTATGATAAGTTTATGGTTGACGGAACTGTAAACACGATGTCTGATTCTTCCTACACAAGCCACAACACATTAAGACTTGACGTTGACGGAACTGTGGAGAAAATCCTTACGACAGATTATGTACAGGAAGCGCTGAAAGAACTTAACAAATAAAACTTTACTGCGTGTAGTTTTTCTGCACGCGGTTTTTTGCGGATAAATTTGTTAATTAATTAACAAATTTATCTTGATTATTTCACAAAATAGTTGTATCATAATATTATCAAAATAATTTTGGAGGTAAAATCATGGCAAACAGATTTGTACTCAATGAAACAAGCTATCACGGTAAAGGAGCTATAAACGAAATCGCAGCAGAAGTAAATGCACGCGGCTTTAAAAAATGTTTTGTATGCTCCGACCCCGACCTTATCAAATTCGGCGTTACCAAAAAAGTAACAGATATCCTTGACTCTTCTTCAATTTCTTACGAAATTTACAGCAATATCAAGGCTAACCCCACAATTGAAAACGTACAGACAGGTGTTGAAGCTTTCAAGGCAAGCGGTGCTGACTGCATTATCGCAATCGGCGGCGGTTCATCAATGGACACTGCAAAAGCAATCGGTATCATCATCACAAACCCCGAATTCAGCGATGTAGTTTCGCTTGAGGGTGTTGCTCCCACAAAGAATAAGTGTGTACCCATTATCGCAGTTCCCACAACAGCAGGTACTGCGGCAGAGGTTACAATCAACTACGTTATCACAGACGCAGAAAAAAACAGAAAAATGGTTTGCGTTGACGTTCACGACATTCCTGTTGTGGCAGTTGTTGACCCCGACATGATGGCATCAATGCCAAAAGGTCTTACGGCAGCTACAGGTATGGATGCTCTCACACACGCTATCGAAGGCTACATCACAAAAGGCGCATGGGAAATGAGCGATATGTTCCACATCAAAGCAATTGAAATTATCGCTAAATCTCTTCGAGGTGCAGTAGAAAACACAGACGAAGGCAGAGAAGGTATGGCTCTCGGTCAGTATATCGCAGGTATGGGCTTCTCAAACGTAGGACTCGGCATTGTTCACTCAATGGCACATCCTCTCGGTGCACTTTACGACACACCTCACGGCGTTGCAAACGCAATTATTCTTCCTACGGTTATGGAATACAACGCTCCCCAGACAGGTGAAAAATACCGCGATATCGCTAAAGCTATGGGCGTAGAAAACGTAGATGCTATGAGCCTTGAAGATGCACGCAAGGCTGCAATTGATGCAGTTAAACAGCTTTCAATTGACGTAGGTATTCCTGCTGACCTTAAAGATATCGTAAAAGCAGAAGATATCGACTTCCTTTCACAGTCAGCATTCGACGATGCATGCCGTCCCGGCAACCCCAGAGACACATCAGTCGAAGAAATCAAAGAGCTTTACCTTTCACTTATGTAATAAAAAAGCAATCAGAAAGCGGAACAGTTTTCAGCAACTGTTCCGCCGCTTTTATTCTTCCATTTGTTTTCCGAGGAATGATGCCGCAACCTGAATAAGCTTGATTTCGGTGTCAGTTATTGTTTTACCATCTTCTGACGAAAGAAGCACAACTGCACCGAGCACATCACCGCTTCCGATTATAGGATAGGCTACGGCAGCAGTGCGGTCAATTCCTTCTGCGGGAATAAGAGCATGTGACGAATCCTTGCCCGTAAAGCTTGAACGGTTTTCCATGATATCCTCAAGCTCGGGACTTACACGTCTGTCGATAACTTCTTTTCTCGGAATACCCGCGCATGAAATGACATGGTCTCTGTCAAAAATAAGAACGGGAAGGTCAGTGCTCCTGCACAGCACCTCTGCGTACTGTTTTGCTGTGTTTGAAACTTCACCGATAGGTGAATATTTTTTAAAAATAACTTCGCCGTCACTTGCAGTAAAAATTTCCAGTGGGTCGCCCTCACGAATCCTCATAGTCCTTCTGATTTCCTTCGGGATTACAACCCTTCCTAAATCATCAATTCTACGAACTATTCCTGTTGCTTTCATATATCCATTTCTCCTTAAATTACAAATTGTGATGTTAGTATCTGTAATTGTGGGAGAAATATACCGCAAGATTTACTTTTGAAATTAAATATGCTATGATAAATCAAAGGTGGTGATTTTGTGAAAAACAAAAAACAAATAATAACTATTATTCTTTCTGTTCTTATCGCCTTAGCAGTTGTTTTTGCTGTATTACTTGGCATAAAAATATATAGCGAAAAGACAAACTCTGCTAATCAATATGCCAAAGATGTAACTATGATTCAATTGATTGCTACTCCGGAAAAATATGACGGTGAACTTGTTAGAGTTATCGGTGTCGGCAATCTTGAATTTGAAGGTGATTGTATTTCTCTCAGCAAAGAAGATTTAAAATACGGTGTTGGTGATTCAATTTGGATTGAGCTCGGTGAAAAAACAATTTCTTATGAAGAAGCACAAAAATATAATGGCGAGTATGTTATTATAGAAGGTATTTTTGATAAAGACGATTGCGGTCATATGGGTATGTTCTGCGGTTCAATCAAAAATATTAGTCGATATGATTTGTGGGACTCTTATTTGACTACCCATTCAATGATTACACAGCAAGCAAATAAAACATACTCATACGAAATCACCGATTATAAAGGCAAAATTTTAGATTATGAAGATAATTTAATGCGAGAACCCAAACGGCAAAAGGTGAGCACTGATGTTGTCGGTATCTGTATTCAGGCAGGAACAGGTTTGTCAACCAATTATGCAAAATATTATGATTTAGAAAACAGCAAAATTTCAGAAACATTTTATTATGTTTTAGCTGCTGAAGATGGTTATGTTGTATGTGCAGATTACATAGACGGTGAACATTATATCGTTGTCCAAGATATATTCGATAAAGAGCAATATTATCAAGAATTTAAATTAGAAAACGTTTCACCTGTTGCGGCTGATTTTGTAGTTGACGGTTATTTTAACTCTAAAGGAAACATCAGCATTACATATTTATCCGGCAAGGACTACACAGAAACAAACTACACAATAGTCTTTAGTGTTTAGTTTATTGTTTTTCACACTTCAATTATAGGGGACTTCTAAAAACCTATTGTATAAAATATGTTTAGAAA
>CAZDQE010000078.1:0-8936 GCA_964507395.1 uncultured Eubacteriales bacterium
CACATCAAAGCCGATTCAGGGTGACTACACGGAAGAATATCAGGCATATTACCACGAGGAGCTCATCAAACAGTTCTTCTCAAGAAAATACATGTGGGCAACTCACGTATGGAATATGTTCGATTTCGGTGCAGATGCACGTTCAGAGGGCGGCGAAAACGGTCAGAACCATAAAGGTCTTGTAACCTTTGACAGAAAGTATAAGAAGGATTCCTTCTATGCTTACAAAGCATGGCTGTCAGATGAACCCTTCGTTCACCTTTGCGGAAAGAGATACGTTGACCGTGTTGAGGATGTAACAAAGGTAACTGTTTATTCAAATCAGGCAGAGGTTGAACTTTTTGCAAACGGCAAGAGCCTCGGTAAGAAAACTGCTGAAGACCACTTCTTCTATTTTGATGTTCCCAATGAAGGAGAAACAGAGCTTGTTGCCGTTGCGGGAGATATGAAGGATTCGGGCAAAATACGTAAGGTTGATGTTTTCAATGAGGAATACAGACTTAAGGAAAAGAGTGCAATTCTCAACTGGTTTGACATTACAGAGGTTGAGGGATATCTTTCGCTTAACGATAAACTTAGTGATATTATGGCAACTCCTGAAGGCATGCAGCTCTTCGGCGGAATTATGGCTCAGATGCTTCCGAAAGAGGGAGACAAGGTTGCAGGCGGTTTTGAAATGAACGAAGGACTCATGCAGATGATGGGCGGTTTTACGATGATTCGTCTTGCGGGTATGATTGGCACTATGGGTATCAACCTTACAAAGGAACAGCTTCTCGGCTTGAATGCTCAGCTTAATAAAATCAAAAAACCTGAATAAACAGGCAAGGGGACACTCATTTTCGGGTGTCCCCGAAAAATTATAAAAAACTATTGACAAATCATGAATTTTATAGTAATATATTGTCAAGGAGTTAGGAAAGCCTAACTAAATCACATACACTTTCTGTTTTTACATTTATACTTTTGAAACCTCAATTCCATATGTCTAAATACAATATCTCACGCACATTCGGGCATTTTTCTCTTTGCCATACGCCACTATTGCAAAGATTTTGAACGAAGCTGTGGCGGAAATATTCCCGCCAAAACCATATTTAATTGATGTTTCAAAAAGTATAATTTTCACATCAAATTTTTTTGATGCATAAGTTAGGGCGAACTAACTCCTTTAAAATACTCGCCTTCGGGAAAACTAATGAACGAAAAGGAGGTAATACTATGTCAGAAGAAATGATTATCAGACATTGTTCGCCGACTCTTGCAGGACTTAAAACTGCAAACATGTTCACTCAGTTTTTCGCAAGCGACTTTGAAATGAGAGAAACGTTGAGAAAACTCAATAAAATTTTTGTCAAAAAGGGACTGAAAATAATTCCCTTAAGATGGAAAAACAGTAAAGCCTTGCTTTATCTTTTCAGACCTGCAAATCTTAAGGAAGATTTGAAAAATTCACTTGCAGAAGGTCTTCTCTCAGAGAGGGGATATGATGAAAAAGAGCCCGGCAGATGTATCTGTCAGCTTATAAAGCGTCTTGAGGGGAATGATGATTTTCCCCATGAAATAGGGCTTTTTCTCGGCTATCCGCCCGAAGACGTATGCGGATTTATCGAAAATCATGACGAGTGTAAATGTACAGGCTGCTGGAAGGTTTACGGCGACAAAGAAGAAGCTGAAAAAACTTTTGCGAAATACAAAAAGTGCAAAGAAGTATATTGCAGACAGTTTGCAAAAGGAAGAACGATTGAACAACTTGTGAATTAAACATTACCATCTCCCTTTTCATAAAAGTGAAATGCCGACAATGTGAAAAAACTGTCGGCATTTTGCTTTTATTATTCTTATGGCTTGCATCTTCCGCAGGGAGAATATCCTTGTGATACAAGGGAATCTCTTGTATCCTTGGTTTCCCATCTGTTTTCAGCAGAAATATCATCTGCAGAGGAACAGGACGGATAATGGAATTTTTTAGAGTTTGTGTTTACGATGTATGTTGTAACTGAAGATGAATCAGATGAAACAGTAGTTTTTTGAGTAGTTGCGGCTTTCTTTGTTGTGGCAGCCTTTGTTGTGGCTTTCTGGGTTGTCGTTGCTTTTTCAGTGGTGATTTCATTGACGTCGAGTGCACTGGAGCCTGTTTTATAATCAATCTTAACACCCGGCTGAACATTAAAGCAGTAAACGTTGAAGCAGATGCCGTCACCGTCGTCCTCAACAGAGTAAGCCTCGATCTGTACACCTCTTGCTACGAGCTCATTTCCGCTGAAAACGGGAGTAACTCTGTAAAGCACATGGTTTCCTGTTTCTTCGATGTAGTCATCTACCATGTTTTCAAACGGAAGCATGCCGTCAACATTCATGTATCTTGTGCCTGTGATTAAGTTTTTGTTGTTTGCGTTTTCGCCTGTCAACTGCCAGCCGATAAGGTGGCAACGGTTGTAAAGGTATTTTCCGTCAACGATGTCATATTTTACTGTCTGCCAGCCGGTAGGCTTTACCTGACCGATTTCTCCGCGTTCACCTGTAGGCATAATATCTGTTCCGATGCAGGCAAATGCAGTGCCGCATCTTCCGAGGGAGTCAAGGTCTGCGTATGTTTCAAAAGATTTAGTGGTTTTCTTCTGGGATGATGTGAATTCAGGCTCGTTGTTGTTTACGGCAACATAAGGTGAGCCGTTGTATGCAGGGAGTGAAGAAGATGTAATACTGCTTACGCCTGATGATTGCTGATTTTTCTTTGTGGTGTTATTCTTTGTGCTTGAAGAGTTTTCTTTAACTTTATTGTCAGAATCTTTTTCGGTTTCATCTTCTCCGCTTGAAATCCCCGAAAGAGAGCTTCCGTTTTCAGCGTAGGCAAGCGTGGTCGTTTCAGTGGTTTCGTCCTCCGCTGAAGGTACAGCCAGAATTCCGACTAAAGCCAATACAGCAACAACGGCAATTATTATGACTTTTTTGTTTTTAAATTTTGCTTTCATTGCTATAAATCTCCTTTGTTATTTTTTCATGGGAACTGCCTTTGAAATCTGATGATTCTTTCAGAACAAAACCTTCGGGCATTTCAAAAACAAAATCAGCAGGATATTTTCTGTTCCATTTGTAAATTATGAGCGTGTTTATTTCTGAAGAATAGGGGAGAAGGCTTTCGTCTTCTATGAAGCAAAAATCATTTTCTTCTGCATTTTCAAGAGAACTGTCATCGACAATGACATTCATGCCCTCAAAAAGCTTTTCGGAAAAGCTTCTGATGAAAATTTTATTTCCGTCAGCACTTTTCATGAAATCATCAATGAGAATTCTGTCACGGCTTTGCCTTCTTGAATTAAAAAGTAAGCCGCCGTTGTCATCAATACAAATTGCAACAATCATTTTTTTCACCTCAGAGTAGTTATATAACATTTCAGACAAAAAAGCAAATTTAAAAATGGGAAAGTCCGGATATATGTACTTTCCCATGAAAAATTAAAATTTAATTCTGACTGTATGCTCGCCGATGTCTGTTCTGATTTCGATGTCAGATGTTTCATCGGTAACAGAAACAATGCTGACCTCGCCGTCTGTAACAACTTCCTTAACAGGCTTGTGTGCGAAAATTACTGTCGGCACATCGTATTCCTTATCCTGATAATAAGTGATGATAAATTCATCTTTTTCTCTGTCATGGCAGTAGCTTTTGATTTCGCCTGTAACTGCTTTGGGATAAGGACGTGAAATAACAGTCATGATCTCCTCGTCAAGGAGTCCCGTCCAGTAGGTCCAGTATGTACTGCTCCATTTGTACTTGTCAAAAATGTCAATCAGATGTTCAACGTGAGGGAACCATTCAGTACCGTTTGAGTGTCCTCCCCATTCGCCTACAAGAACGGCGTTTTTCATTCTCATCTGAGTGTTTCTGTGTTCGTTAAAGATGGCATCAACGCGTGAATTTGAAGCATATTTGTAAAGTTCGGTATCAACCATAAGGTCATAGCCGTGGGGAGAAAAGCACTGATTTTCTTCTCTCTTGCCGTTCACCTCAATTGCATTATTTCCGCAGGGAATACTTAAATTTGAATAATATGAGTTTTCAATGAATAAAATCCCCTTGTCGGTAGCTTCTCTGATTTTTGCGGAGGTTTTGTTAAGGAAAGGCATATATCTTTCAGTGTCAAATTTGTTTATGAGCTTATGACCCGCAAGAACTATTGAGTGGAATATGTCGCCGTTATAGTGGTCAAGAACTTTGATTTTTTCTTTGCCGAGAGCATCTTTTATAAGCTTGCATCTGCTTATTCTTCTGTCAACGAGAGTCACACGAACAAGTTTTGCAATAAGCTTTCTGAAAACCTTACCGCCGTCCTTACCGGGGAAAGGCTCGTTGAAAACGTCAAAGCCGAAAAGTGCAGGATGATCCTTGAAACGGTCAGCAACGTGCTTCCACATGTCACCGAAAGCATCAATAAGTCCCTCGCCTTCAACTTCTTTGTTTGTCCAGAAGTTGTCAAATGCCCTGTGAACGGCTTTACCCCAGAAATAACCCTCTGCCCAGACAAATTTCGGTTTTTTAAATTTGTAAGGTGCTGAGTCAGTTGCCCAGTCGGGAGCACCGTCACCGTCGCCTGATTTCCATGAATATAGATCCTGATGCATGTCAAGGAAAACGTAAATTCCTTTTTCATGGCATCTGTCCATGATTTTTTCGATTGAGTCCAAATAAGCATCGTTGTATTTCCCTTTTTCGGGCTCGACAACAGACCATGTCATACCAAGTCTTATAATGTTGAAGCCTTTATTAGCAAATTCATCGATCCAGAATAAATCTTTTGAAAATCCGTGTTCTTTGAAATCGGGAGTATAATGAGTTTTGTCAACAACATTCATGCCTGTGAAAATTCTTTCTCTGCCGTGAGAGTCAATGAATTTCATATTACTTGTTCTGATGGTGTCCATTTTTTTTCTCTCCTATATGGTGATTTTTTTGATTATTGTTTTGTTCAGACAACTGCCGTCCTCTTTTCCGCCTGCACAGAATGAAACAAGCATACTTTTTTCATCAAGGAAGAACATAGCAGGGTAGCAGTAGCCTTTGTTTTTTTCGCCTTCTATTATGACCTGATTGGAAAAGTCAATGCCGTTTTTGCTTTCTCTGAGGATTATGGGCGTTCTGCCTGCATGGAAAAAGTCATCGGGCATTTCTTTTCCGTTATAGTTGGGGACAGGGTTGTAAATTGCGTAATATTTTCGGGAATAGGGATTTTTACGAATCAGCATAGGTGATTCGGGTGATGTGAACTGTGACGGTGCGGCTGTAGTCCAGGTTTTTCCGCCGTCGGGAGAAAAACTTTCATACTGACACATGCAGTCTGTTCTGAAATATGCGTAAAGTGTGCCTGAATCAAGTTCCTCAATTCCCGGCTCCTGCAGACCTGTTTCGGTGTGGGGCGCGGGATTTACAAATTTATGAGGTATCTCCGTCCATGTTTCACCGTCGTCCTCTGAACAGAAAAGGAGAGAATAAGCGTAGTAGTCAAAGTCAAACTCGCCGTCGCTGTCGGCACCTTTTCTGTGAGATGCTACGGGAATAAACCACTTTCCGTCATCTGTTTTCAGAACTCTGCAGTTGTTCATAACGTAATAAGAGGGGAATCTAATCGGAACGCATCTTGTTTTTTTACGGAATGTTTCACCCTCATCTTCTGAACGGCAGAGAATAACCTCCGAATTTCCGTTTAATTCTTTCTTAAGAAAAAATAAACCGAGGTCACCGTTGTTCATTCTTCTGAGGGTAACGCACATTAAATTTTTTACACCGAAATCCTCAGCTTTTATCAGAATTTTTCCCTCACCGAAGGTTTCGCCGTTATCATGTGAAAAAAGAGCGGCAATGTCGCATGAATCGTCGTCTTCTCCGCCTGCGGTATTGTAACGGCTGTAAGCAAACATTATTGTTCCGTCTTTGAGGATAATAAAGTCGCCCTCGCTGTTTCTTCCGTTGTTTTCGGAGGGACAGATTTCACAGACCGTTTTTTGATTTTTTATTGTAAAATTATCCATATCAGTCACCTTAATTAATTTTACAATAACAGAAACATAAAGTCAATAAATTGTTGCTCACTGATAATTATAAGTGAAAAAGACAGAAGCAAATTTATTTCACTTCTGTCTTTGTTCCGTTTTTACATGATCTCCTTCAGAAAACTTTTACCGTCCGTTTGAAAATCCACACCGAAAATTGACGCGATTGTAGCTGAAATATCGGCAAAGGTGTTTCTTGTGCCGAGGTTGGTGCTTTTGATTTTCTTTCCGTAAACGATTAACGGTACACTTTCTCTTGTGTGGTCAGTTCCCTTGAAAGACGGGTCACAGCCGTGGTCGGCGGTAATGATAAGCAAATCGTCGTCCTTCATTTTATCCTGAAAAGCGGGGAGAAAAGCATCAAATTCGCTTAAGGCTTTTGCGTAACCGTTGACATCTCTTCTGTGACCGTAAACCATGTCAAAATCCACAAGGTTTATAAAACAAAGACCGTTAAAATCTTTTTCTGCAGTTTTGAGCATCTTTTCCGTTCCCTCAGCGTTTGAGTGGGTGAAAACGCTTTCGGAAATTCCCTTTCCTGCAAAGATGTCAGTGATTTTACCGACGGCGATTGTGTCGAGATTATTTTCAGATAAAGCATCAAGCAAAGTTCTTTTCGGAGGCTCGATTGAAAAATCATGCCTGTTTGCAGTTCTTCTGAAATTGCCCTTTTCGCCCTCGAAGGGTCTTGCGATAACTCTGCCTGTGCCGTGCTTACCTGTGAGAATTTTTCTCGCAATACGGCAATATTCATAAAGCTTTTCGAGCGGTACGATCTTCTCGTGTGCGGCAATCTGAAAAACACTGTCTGCCGAGGTGTAAATAATAAGCTTGCCTGTTTTCAGATGCTCTTCACCGAAATCTTTTATTACTTCCGTTCCCGAATAAGGCTTGTTGCAGAGCGTGCCCACGTCTGCTTTTTCTTCAAATTCCTTTATCACTTCGGCGGGAAAACCTTGGGGATAAGTGGGCAGGGGATTTTCAGACACGATTCCTGCAATTTCCCAGTGACCGATAGTGGTATCTTTTCCCTTTGATTTTTCCGTGAGCCTTCCCGCAGAGGCGGAAGGATTTGCTTCTTTCGGCAAATAATTTATTCCGTCAATGTTTCCCAAACCCATTTTAATGAGATTGGGAATTTTAAATTCAGAAGAAGATGAAATGCTCTTCATCGTGTTTGAATTTTTATCTCCGAAAATTTCAGCATCAGGGGCATTGCCGATGCCCACGCTGTCGAGAACGCATAAAAATACTCTTTTCATTTTATTTGCCGAGTCTTACCGCTGTTTCAAGAGCAATCTCCATCATTTCAGTGAAGGAGCTTTGTCTTGCATCAGAGTTGAGAGCTTCTCCTGTCATAATATTGTCGCTGATTGTGCATATTGCAAGAGCGTTTTTCTTTGCGTATGCCGCATTCATGTAAAGCGCAGCCGCTTCCATTTCAACTGCGAGAACGCCCATTCTTGCCCATTTATCATTAACCGTGTTGTCTGCGCTGTAGAATGTATCAGAGGATAAAAGGTTGCCGACATGAAATTTTACGCCTTTCTTTTCACATTCTTCTGCGGCGGCTTTAAGCAGCTCGTAGCTTGCTGTGGGTGCAAAAGTGCCGGGAAGATTGTACTGGCTCTGGTAGTCTGAATTTGTCGAGGCACCCATGCCGAGAACGATATCACGGACATTTATGCTTTTGTCAAGTGCACCTGCTGAGCCGATTCGGATAATATTGTCAACCTCGAAAAAATTAAAAAGCTCATAGCTGTAAATTCCCATTGAAGGCATACCCATACCGCTTGCCATAACCGAAACAGGCGTTCCTTTGTATGTTCCCGTGTAGCCTGAAATTGCTCTGACATTGTTTACGAGTTTTGCGTTTTCGAGAAAGTTTTTTGCGATGAATTCAGCTCGCAGAGGGTCACCGGGCATAAGAACGGTTTTGGCAAAATCCTCAGGAGATGCTTTGATATGTGGTGTGGGATAATTTTTTTGCATTCCGATCCACTCCTTTCATACACCTATATTATCATATTTTTACCGAAATATAAACAATATTTGTTAAATTCTCTTGACTTTTTTCGATAAAAATGAGATTATATTACTGTCAATAATATATCTCGGAAAAGGAGAGATAAGAATGTCAAAGAAATTTACAAAGTTTTTGAGCGTTGTTCTTTGCATGGCGATTCTGTCGACGATCGGAATTACTGCTTTTGCAGCAGAGCCTGCAGCAACTACACTCACAATCAACAATCCTTATGAAGATGTTATCTGGACAGGCGAAGATGCATGGACAGGATACAGAGGCAGTCTTCACACTCATTCAACCTACAGTGATGCTGATGTAACACTTAAAGAAATGGTTATGGAATATTATAACCAGGGTTACGGCTTCCTTGGTATGGCTGACCATTCAGTTACAGGCGTTGAGTGGAATCAGGAGCCTGTAAAGGCAGCTCTTTATAATTACCAGTTTATTCTCGGTAACACAATGGAACACCTTACAGACGAGGAATATCAGGCTGTTATTTCAGGTACATATCCCATGGCTGACGGTTCGGTACGTGACTTCGGTCTTGCATGCATAACAGGTGCAAACGAGCTTAACGGCCTTACACTTACAAAGGGTCATGTTGTTGCTTACGGTCTTGCACGCGGTGTAGGTACAGGTCATGCAGGTGTTGAAAACGGCCACCGCGAAGCAGTGCAGTTTGCAGAAGAAAACGGCGGTTATTCAGTTATCGCTCATCCCGGTGACTGGATTGACACAAGAGAAGGCGTTAACGATCCTGAATACATCGATTATTTCACAAAGATTTTCCTTGATTACGATTCATGCCTTGGTATGGAAGTTTTCAATGAAACTAACAACGCAACTCCTTGGGACA
>CAZDQE010000079.1:0-7710 GCA_964507395.1 uncultured Eubacteriales bacterium
ATTCTTGTTAATGCGACAGCATAAACTTCAAATTTTTAGCACATCTGACGAAAAATTTTCTAAACATATTTTATACAATAGGTTTTTAGAAGTCCCCTATACTTTTTGAAACATCAATTCCATATGTCTGAAATACAATATCTCACGCACATTCGGGCATTTTTTCTCTTTGCCATACGAGGCTATTGCAAAGATTTTGAACGAAGCTGTGGCGGAAATATTCTCGCCAAAACCATATTTAATTGTTGTTTCAAAAAGTATGATGTGGAAAACTATGTGGAAAATGTTAAAAACTCTGTTGAAATCTTTCTGTAAACCTTGATTCTGCTTGACTTTCACTGTTGAAAATTGATTGTTTAAAACTTTTTTTGACAAAATTTTACAACAATTAATTTATATTTTCCCTCTTGACAAAACCGAACAAATGTTCTATTATATAAGAACAAATGTTCTGTACGGAGGACTAAAAATGAGTAACCGAGTTATTCTGCATTGCGATTTAAACAACTTCTTTGCATCAGTAGAATGTTTTCTTAACCCCGATTTGAAAGATAAAAATGTTGCCGTCTGCGGCAGCGTGGAAGAAAGGCACGGAATTGTACTTGCCAAAAATGAAGGTGCCAAAAGCTTCGGTGTAAAAACAGGAGAAGCAATATGGGAAGCAAAGCTCAAATGCCCTGACCTTGTAACAGTACCGCCTCACTATGACCAATATGTAACATTTTCAAAGAAAGTCAAAAAAATCTACGAGGAATATACCGACATGGTTGAACCCTTCGGTATTGACGAGTGTTGGCTTGATATTACAGGTAGTTTACAGCTTTTCGGAAGCGGAGAAAAAATTGCAGAGGAGCTGAGAACACGTGTAAAAAGAGAAATCGGTCTTACAATTTCCGTTGGTGTCAGCTTCAATAAAATTTTTGCAAAGCTTGCGAGCGACATGAAAAAACCTGACGCTGTAACTATTCTGAAAAAAGATGAAATAAAAGAAAAGGTGTGGACCCTTCCCTGCAGTGAGCTTTTCGGAGTAGGCAGAACAACTGCAAAAAATTTTGAAAGGCTTGGAATCAGAACAATCGGCGATCTGGCTCAGATGCCTGAGGATATTATGAGCCGTACTTTCGGGAAAATAGGTGTCACCCTGAATCACTACGCAAGGGGGCTTGATTTTTCCCCTGTTCTGAGAGAATGTGAAGTCCCGCCCGTTAAAAGCATCAGCAGAGGAATTACCTGTAAACGTGATTTGTACTCCTTGGAAGAAATTTCCCCCATTGTGGTTTCTCTCAGCGAGAAGGTCTCTCACAATCTTCGCAAAAACTGCTTCTTTGCAACCACGGTACGCGTTGCAATAAAGGACAAGCACCTTGTGGTCAGGGATTTTCAGCAAAGATTAAAAACGCCCGTCAGAGCTGCGGGCGTTCTTGCAAAAAATGCTATGGAATTAATCAAGAAAAATTATTCCTTCTCTATCCCCATCCGTGCGGTAACGGTTTTTGCAGGGAATCTTGTGGGAGATAAATTTTCTTTTCAGCTTTCATTTGACGAGGACTATTCCCGCCTTGAAAAGCTTGAAAAATTAGATACAGAGGTGGATATAATCCGTGAGAGGTTCGGTGACAAAGCACTTATGAGAGCATCCTCAATTCCTCTTACAGAAAGCGAGAGGATACGCTCAGCCTTTCCGTCATTCCATCCCGATATTTAGGGGTCAGACTGTTGTCACCTTAAACCATCAACTGTCTTACAACCTTTTCGCAATCTTCAGGTGACATGATTTTCGGCACGGGATAAAGGGGATTTCCCTCTTTAAGTGCACGCTCTACGATTGTAGGAATATCTTCTTCCTTGATCTGATCAAACTTTTCAGGGATTTCCATTCTTCTTCCCATTGCTTTGATTGCTTCAATGAAAGCTTCAGCCTTTTCGGCATCTGTGCCGAGACCCTTGCCGACGCCTGCAATATCAGCAAGCTTTGCAAGAGGATTGTGTGCTGTTTTTCCGTAATATTCTAGAACATAGGGCAGAATAACTGCATTCGCAAGACCGTGAGGCACACCGTACAAACCGCCAAGCTGATGTGCAATACAGTGAACATAGCCAACATATGCTCTTGTGAAAGCAACGCCTGCACAGAAAGAGCCTATAAGCATGTTGTTTCTGGCTTCAATATTTTCGCCGTCATTATACGCTTTTTCAAGGTTCTCAAAAATAAGCTTTACGGCTTTTTCTGCATTTTTTCTTGTTCCTTTTGTGTTACTTCCGCCGATATACGCTTCAACTGCGTGTGTCAGCGCATCAAGGCCTGTTGTAGATGTGATTTTCTGGGGAAGTCCTACTGTAAGAGAGGGGTCAAGCACAGCATAAATCGGACGGAGTTTTGTAGAGTTCATCGCTGATTTTTCATGAGTTTCCGAGTCAGTAATAACTGCGGCAATTGTGGTTTCAGAGCCTGTACCTGCAGTTGTGGGAACAGCTATTAGGAGCGGCAATCTTTTTCTGACACGGAACAGACCTCTCATTGAATTGATTGACCTTGTAGGATTGGAAATTCTCGCACCTACACCCTTTGCGCAGTCCATAGGTGAGCCGCCGCCGAAAGCAATTATTGCTTCGCAGCCGTTTTTAATATAAAAATCTTTTGCGCTTTCTACATTTTCGATAGTGGGGTTGGGCTGGACGTCACTGAAAACAGAAGCCTTGATTCCGTCTTTTTCAAGCTTATTTATGAGGGGATCTACCATCCCTAATCCTCTGATTGTGTTACCTGTTACTATCAACACATTTTTCATGTTCTTACTTTTAAGTATATCCGAAATCTTAAGTATACAATTTTCCCCGGTAACAAGCTCAGGCTGTGACCAATCAAGGAACAGACTGCCTATTCTCAGACAGAACTGAAAAACCCTGCAGTAAATTTTATTGTTTTTGTACAAACAAAACACCTCCATTATTATCCAATATTATCGCACATTTCTTCCCATATTTCAATAAAAAATAAAAAAATATCAATTGAATATTTTATATGGTTATATTATAATAAAAACGGGGGTGATTTCATGTCTAAAAAGCCTAAATTTTCACCGAAAGGTTTTCTTGATTTTTTCGGAAAAACAATTTTTGACATAGCTCAGGAACAGAATCACAATCTTGAGCTTACAGGCTACAAATATAAATCAGACAAAATTCCTGATGAATTTGCAGGTTTCAGAATCGTCCACCTTTCTGATATGCACAACTGCGTTTACGGAAAGGAAGCAGATGACCTTATAAAAAAAGTAAAACAAAATAAACCTGACATTATAGTAATTACAGGTGATTCCTTTGACTCCAGAAGACGTCAGTATTTCGATTCACTTGATATTATCAAAAAGCTTCCTTCAATATGCCCTGTTTATCTCGTTACGGGAAACCACGAAGAATTGTCGCCTGACCTGAAAGAAATTTTTCTAACAGAAATCGAAAAATCAGGAGTTAAAATTCTCGACGGAGAAACAGTAGAAATCAAAGTAAAAAGTTCTTCAATTTACCTCAGCGGTGTATCTGATTACACATCTTTTGCAGTAGAAATGGGACTTCTTGAAAAAGCCCTTGACAAGAATCTTTATTGTGAAGAGCTTGACTCTATGAAAAATGCTTTCAGGGAAAAAATTGCAGATTTTTCAAAAAACAAACCTGACGGATTTAACATTCTTCTGTCACACCGCCCTGAAATGAACGAGGTTTACTCGAAAAACAATTATGACCTTGTTTTCTGCGGTCATGCCCATGGCGGCCAGTTCAGAATTCCCCCTGTAGGTGCAATTTACTCCCCCGGTCAGGGATTTTTCCCGAAATACAGCGAGGGTCCTCACCTCTTCGGGGAAACAACCTTACTCGTCAGCCGAGGTCTCGGCAACAGTTCTTTCCCCATAAGAATCAACAACCGTCCGCAGATAATTGTCTGCGAGCTTCATAAGTAATATAAAATCCCCGCCATGAATAAATTTTATGACGGGGGTGTTTTTTTGAAAAAATTTCTTGCCTTTTTTATTGCTTTATCAACCCTTTTTCTGTCAGGCTGCGTGCAGAAAGACCTGATCGATATTTACGTCTTCTCAGACAGATTTTCACGTCACAGTGAAAATTTTGAAATTGACACCGAGAATCTGATTGCAGAAGAAGAAAATAACACTCTTAAGTTTCCTCTGTCTTTCAGCGATAAATTTTTGCTGACGGTCAACGTAAACAGCGAAACATCTCTCATAACCTCTTTTTCCGTCACATACATGTTCGGTGAAAAAAGAGAACTGACTGATACGGATTTTTCTTCTTTTCTTGAAATTTCAGACAGTGCCGTGAAGTCTTTCACAAATTCTGACGACACCGATGAAATTTTTTCCGGAATTTCTCTGCAAACAAAGTCTGACGTTCTGAAAGACAATCACATATCTTTTGAAAAAGGTTTTTATAAATTTTCTTTTGTTTCAAATGAAATCGGATTTTATTTCACAGTCTCAACTGAAAGAAGATAAAAATTAAGGAGTGTCTTCCGACACTCCTTTTTGTTAAAATTTACCTTACCAACCAAAGTTTGTGTAAGTAACTGTTGTTGTAGCTGAAAGAGTTGCAGATGAACCGTAAACCTTTGAAATGTCAGCGCTTGCATCCCATGTGATAACAAGCTTTGTGATTTCGCCTGTAGCAGCATTAATTGTTGCAACAACCTTACCGTTACTGCTCTTTTCGTACATTGTAAGACCGCTTGCGATATCATCAAGAGCATCGTAAACGATGAGAGCGTTCTTGTGGTCATAACCGCTTCTGTCTGTGTTACCTACGCAGATACCTGACTTGTCGATAGGAGAATCATTCTTCTGATTTTTGCCGCCTTCTGTCTGGCTTGAACCTGATTTGATACCGATTGTAACAACATAGTTTGAACCGCTCTTAACAGCCTTTGCTGATGTTACGTCGGAAGCAGTAAGTGTGCTCTTCTTAAGGTAATCTCCGCAAGTATCGTCACATGTGTTTGTGCCTTTTTTAACTGTTTCTTCAAACTTGTTTTCAGCACCGATGCCAAGGAATTTGAAAACCTCACCCTTGAATGCTGAAAGAACTGCGCCTGCATCATAACCATTATTTACTGCAGATCTTGTCTTTGTGTAACCGGGTTTCTGAGAAACAACCTTAGCTGTTGCATCCTGATAGTATTTAAGAACTTCTGCTGTTGACCACTTTGAGGGGTCTTCATCGCTTGCAGATGTAGTCTTCTGTGTAGCTTTCTCTGTTTTTTCTGTCTTTTCTGTCTTTTCTTCATCCTCTGTTACAACTTCAGTAACTGCGTTACCGTCTTTATCTGTAACAGTTTCACCTGATGCATCAGTCACAACTTCTGTAACTTCTTCTGTTGTTTCTTCTTCACCGTCTGTTACTTCCTCGCCGTCTGCGTTAACAGGAGCTTCAGTTGTGATTTCTTCAGGGTTTGTTGTTGTTTCTTCTTCATCACTACCGCCGCATGCTGCAAATGAGAAGAGCATGATGCCTGCCATGAGAAGTGCAAGTAATTTCTTCATAATGATAATCTCCTTTTTCGGATATGTTTTCTCGGGCAAAACACTTTGCCTGTATAATATAATTTACTACAATAAAAGAATTTTGTCAATAGCATACTTTTTGAAACAGCAATTTCATATGTCTGAAATACAATATCTCACGCACATTCGGGAATTTTTCTCTTTGACGAGGCTATTGCAATAATTTCTTTTTAATGATACAATGAAACAGGAAAAATTTATTTCAGGAGGGCAATATGGAAAAGCGTAAGGATTACATATCATGGGATGAATATTTTATGGGCGTGGCCCAGCTTGCATCCCAGCGAAGCAAAGACCCTAACACACAGGTAGGTGCCTGTATTGTGGACAAAAACAATAAAATAGTATCTGTGGGTTATAACGGTTTCCCCATAGGCTGTAATGACGATGATTTCCCATGGGCAAGAAGCGGTGACGAGTACGACACAAAATACCCTTATGTTTGCCATGCAGAGCTTAATGCAATACTCAACCACAGAGGCTCGAGCCTTGAGGGATGTAAAGTTTATGTACCTCTTTTCCCGTGCAATGAGTGTGCGAAGGCAATTATCCAAAGCGGAATAAAAGAGGTTATTTACATTTCTGACAAGTACCATGACACTGTAGGTACAAGGGCATCAAGAAGAATGCTTGATGCGGCAGGAGTAAAGTATCATAAGCTTCAGAGCACAAGGGATGAACTTATCGTTGACTTCAGAGAAGAAAACGTCTGATTGCAAAACTATAGACTAATGAAAAAAGATATATTAACTCAAAACGAAAAGAGCTGGAACGCGTTAGCTAAGGACTTTTTTGGAGTAACAGCTTTGCCGGTACTGGGATGTTCAATCCCGACAGAAGATGAACTGCATCTTTTTCCGGATTTAAACGGAAAATCTGTTTTTGAAATGGGATGTGGAAGCGGTCATTCTCTGAAGTGGTGTGCCGAGCACGGCGCAAAAGAACTTTTCGGTCTTGATATTTCAGAAAAACAACTCAAAGCTGCACAAAATCTTCTCAGCACAAACGGATATCCGTGCTCTCTGTTTCGTCAGCCTATGGAGGACAATACTGACATTCCGCAGAATTACTTTGATGTTGTTTATTCGATTTACGCAATCGGCTGGTCTACCGACCTTGAGAAAACCATAAAAAATGCTGCATCATATCTGAAGCAAGGCGGAATATATATTTTCTCATGGGACCATCCGCTTCTTCATTGCGTTGACATGGAAAGTGTTGCAATTTCAGGCGGCAACAGAACAATTTCAACTGAAGAGCGTATTATTTTCAGCGGAAATTATCTCAGGGAAGATTATTATACTTTTGAAAAAAACGGTAACCCTCTGACATTGCAGAATCACAAAATTTCAACATATATCAATGCGCTTGCCGATGCAGGCTTTGCTGTTGAAAAAGTTGTTGAAGAAACGAATGAGAAAATTTTAGAAAAGTCTTCCGATTTTTCCTCCGGATATTATGCCGATTTCAAAGCTAAACATTTTCCGCTTTCTATTGTTTTCAAAGCAAGAAAGCTTTAATTATAGGGAACCTCTAAAAACCTGCACGAAACTATGTTCACTCTTTTTCCGTCATATGCACTCAAAATTCTTGTTAATGCGACATCATAAACTTCAAATTTTTATCACATCTGACGGAAAAATTTCTAAACGTATTTTCCACAATGAGTTTTTAGAAGTCCCCTATTGCTTATCTGAATATTACTCGAACCTGCAGCATATAAATATCTACTGCCATTCCATTTTGTAAAAATGATTCTGAATTATACTAAAACAATAAAAATTAAACACTAAAATTCATTGACAATAATTTTTCTTTCATGTATAATATACAGGCAATTTAAAATAGATATTCCGAGGTGTCGCCCAGCTGGTAGGGCGCTTGGTTTGGGAGCGTGCCTAGCACGAATTGCCGTAGAAAAGCAAAAGCCCCAAAAAGCCTTTAACGGTGCGGATTTTCGGGGAATTAAGAAAACGCAAATTTGCGTGGAATTTGCGTTTGACCACAGTTTGTCCCACTTCCACGCAAAAAAAGAAAAATTGAATATATATCCGGGTGTGGCGCAGCTGGGAGCGCGGGTGGTTTGGGACTGTGAGATAGGTAATTCAAGTAAAATCCCAGACACCTCAAAAAAGCC
>CAZDQE010000080.1:0-7699 GCA_964507395.1 uncultured Eubacteriales bacterium
CGAGCAGTGCTTACCTTCTGTAAGACCTGTTTCTGTACATGTTGCTTCTACTGCTTCGTCAGTTACCTCAGTGTGTCCCAATGCGTCCGCATAATCTGAAATATAACTGTCACCGCAGGTTTTACATGTATAAGCTGCAAATCCTCTGTCGGTGCATGTGGGGTCTGTTACCTCTGTTTCATAGCTGTGTCCGAGTGCAGGAACTGTTTCCTGAGCAGTAAGAACTTCACCGCAAACCGAACAGTGCGAGCCAACAGTCAGACCTGTATTTTCGCAATCTGCTTCTACTGCTTCATCAATTACTTCTGTATGACCTGTTGCAGAAATTGTTTCTGTAACTTTATCACCGCAGACTGTACATGTTTTTGTCTGTGAGCCTGTAGCTGTACAGGTAGCTGCTGTTACGCTCCATGCACCGTATGAATGACCTTTTGCATCAACGTAATCTGCAATATAAGAATCACCGCATGCTGAACATGTGTATGTTGTATAGCCCTTATCTGTACATGTGGGAGCTGTGACTTCTGATGTATAGCCGTGGCCTGTTGCCGCAACGTAAGCATCAACGAAGCTGTCACCGCAAGTTGTACAGGTGTGAGTTGTGTAACCCTTTGCAGTACATGTCGGTGCAGTCACTACAGATGTATAACTATGACCTGTTGCAGAAAGAACTGTAGTTGTATATGCTTCGCAGCCTTCATAAGTACAAGCGCTCTTACCTGTACCTGATGTTGTACATGTAGGTGCAGTTTCTGTTACAGCATCTCCGTAAGTATGCTTTGCCCATGTTAGCTGATTATCAGCCCAACCTGTAAGGTGATATTCCTCAGGAAGAATAAATTCCGCATCGTTTGTGTATGATATTGTGTTACTTGTACTGAGCTCTGAAGATTCTTTTGTAGTTACGGAAAATACCGCGTTGTCGCCTTTTGTTACAGTTGCATTTTCTTCGAGGTAGATTTCACCGCCCAGCTCGCCGTCAACATAAATTGCACCGCCATTTTTAACATAGATTTTCGCAGAAGGTCTGCCCTGAGGATAACGGTAATCTGTACCAAAAAGGTCATCTGTCAATTCTCTGTAAGCTACGATTTGTGAATATCTGTCTCGGACAGTTGTTTTATATCTGTCAATGCTGAACTTTGCACCGTCATGTACCGTAACCTCACAGCCCGGAAGAAATTTCATACTGATTGCTTTGCTGTTATAATAGGTGCCGTAATCGCCTTCACAAAGATGAATCTCATAATCACCATCCATTGAAACGACAAAGCTGGATGAGTTAATCGTAACAGGAAGAACGCTTACATAAATTTTAAGTGAGATCGAACCTAAATATCCGCCGCCGTAAATTTTGATAACTTCAGCGTTTTTTCCGATTCTGTCCCGATATTCGTAAGTTTTTTCAACTCTACCGCCTGACTGAGTAATAAAAATACCGTCTGATGTGCTTACGAAAGGAATGGTATTATATGAATAACTGCTGTTGAAGTACATCACGCACAAGCCGGTAAACTCTGCACCGTGGTTGATAATAATCTTACACTGAATATTGTGCATATCATATTCATTTGCAACCCACACGCTCTTTGTTCTCATATAAGATGCATGAGTACCGCCGCGCCAGTGGTCGATGACGAAAAGGTCCCTGAGTTCTGCGCCTGAAAATACTTCAATTGTACCTGAGCCTTTTATATAGCCGTCAGAAGCGACCATACCGCCGCTGTTTATATTCATTTTACCGTTAAGTGTAATCTGTGCATAAGCGCCGTTAACATCCTGATAAGCGGGAGCACCGGTCGCTGTACCGAGAATTGCAGAAACAAGAACAGTACCATTGACTGTTACTGTTACACCTTCAGCAACGGTAAGCTCTCGATAAAGAACATCCGTATATGTAGCCTTTACTGAGTTAACATCAGGGTTTTCGCTTGAAACATCGTAGCCTGTGTATCCGTCTTTATAAGGAACAAGCAAGGTAACACCTGCTTTGACCTCGACATTTTCAGTAATAGTTGTATCCTTCTGCACAATAACCGTGTCACCGCTTACTGCCGCAGAAAGTGCCTCGGCTACGCTGTTATAATAAACATCTCCGATGCTTGCAACATTTTCTTCCGCTGCTGAAAAGTTCATCGTAAAGAATGATGAAACAAGAAGCAATGACAAAAGAATGCTTAAAAATCTTTTTGCGTTTTTTCTTACCATTTTCTTTTTCTCCTTGCACATGAGATTGCCTGCAACATATCCCGACATTTCCGGGCGTTATATTACGATTATATTATAGTTTGTTTAGCGGTTGCCGTCAAGAAATTTTTTACCTGTCAAATCATTTTTAATAATCTTTAACAAAATAACAGGTCGTTAATGTTATTTTAGCATTTTATTTTGGTTATTTTTTATTATACAATAAAATTGACAAAAGACAAAAATCAATATATAATAAGAAGAAACAGTTTTTCGGAGGTGAAAACATGCCTATCAAAATCGACAATCAGTTGCCTGCACACCACAGCCTTGAGCTTGAAAACATTTTCGTTATGACAGAGGGAAGAGCAAGCAAGCAGGACATACGTCCCCTGAGCATTATTATTCTCAACCTTATGCCTACAAAAGTCGTAACGGAAACACAGCTTCTCAGACTTCTCAGCAACAGTCCGTTGCAGGTCGATATTGAGCTTTTGCAGATGGCAACGCACAAATCAAAAAACACTTCCGAACAGCACATGCTGAAATTCTACAAAACCTTTGATGAAATCAAAAACAATAAGTATGACGGCATGATTATTACAGGCGCACCTGTTGAAAAGCTTGCATTTGAAGATGTTGACTACTGGGATGAGCTTTGTCAGATTTTCGAGTGGACAAAGACAAATGTTTATTCAACATTCCACATCTGCTGGGGCGCACAGGCAGGACTTTATTACCACTACGGCGTTCCGAAATATCCTCTCAAAGAAAAGATGTTCGGCATTTTCCCCCATGTGTCACTTGACAAATACCATCCTATCATGAGAGGCATTGACGATGTTTTCTATGTCCCCCATTCAAGGCATACGGAAGTCAGACGAAGCGACATTGCCCTTGTGAAAGATCTGCAGATTCTCTCTTATTCCGAAATGGCAGGAGTTCATCTTATCTCCGACATGGATTGCAGAAATTTCTTTGCAACAGGACATTCCGAATATGACTGCGACACCTTGGCTAAAGAATATTTCAGAGATAAATCACAGGGGCTTCCCATCAAAATCCCGTACAATTATTTCCCTGATGATGACCCCGAAAGAATGCCCAAGGTTCAGTGGAGGTCAACAGCAAACCTTCTCTTCACAAACTGGCTGAACTACTTCGTTTACCAGAGAACACCGTATGATTTATCGAATCTGTAAAATAAAAATTCGGAGCTGACTCACTGCTTTGTGAGTCAGCTCCTTTGTTTTTAATCAAGATTTAAATTACCACAGAGTGGTTGCACCCTTTGCATGGGCGTTGATTCTTGCCACATCAAGAGTATTGATTTTTCCGTCACCGTTGACATCAAGACACTCAAGCTCATAGCCTGTAAGGACTGAAATCCCCTTCGCATGAGCATTTGCACGTGCAGTATCAAGGGTATTCACCTTTCCGTCACCATTGATGTCGCCGATGAGATTTAACTGTACATCAATACTAACATCTTCCATTCCAATTGTTAAATCATATTCGCGTGTAACATGATTTGCCTTAGAAACTCTCAGAGTATATTCCCCTGCTTCGATGCCTTCAAGTGAAAAATCGGCTGAATTACCTGTTACAACTGTTGAATATATAGGCACTGATTCTCCATATTTGAACATTTCAATCTCAGAGGATTCTGTTTCTGATGAAAAAGAAGTGACAGTACCCATCACATCATTTTCAATTGTATTTTCTACCCACTGAGCGTACAAAGTTTGTGCAGACGTAATCGTTACTTTTGTATTTGTTGTAACCTTTGTGCCTGCATTGGCGGAAGTATACCAACCAATGAAAGTATATCCATCCTTTGTTGGTGTGGGAAGAGTACCGTAAGTAGAAGCATAAGTTACTGACTTACTTGCAGTTGAACATGTACCGCTGTTTGCATTGAATGTTACTGTATATGTTTTGGCTGTCCACTGAGCGTACAAGGTCTGTGCTGCGGTGATTGACACTGTTGTGCTTGATGTTACCTGTGCTCCGCCACTTGCTGCCGTGTACCAGCCTTTGAATGTGTAACCCGTTCTTGTAGGCGTGGGAAGTGTGCCGTAAGTTGAAGCATAGGTTACTGACTTACTTGCAGTTGAACAGGTACCACCGTTTGCATTGAATGTTACTGTGTATGTGTTGGCTGTCCACTGAGCATACAAGGTCTGTGCTGCGGTAATTGACACAGTTGTGCTTGATGTTACCTTTGTTCCGCCACTTGCTGCCGTGTACCAACCTTTGAATGTATAACCCGTTCTTGTGGGGGTTGGAAGTGTGCCGTAAGTTGAAGCATAAGTTACTGACTTACTTGTTGTTGAACATGTACCGCTGTTTGCATTGAATGTTACTGTATATGTTTTGGCTTTCCATTGTGCATAAAGTGTAGTTGAGCAATTACCATTCTTGATATTTGAATTAATACTTGTCGGTACCAACGTAACATCATTCTGATCAAAAATTGTTCCGCCGGAAGATGTTGTTCCCCAACCCGCAAAAGTATATCCTGTTTTGTAAAGACCAAAAGTACCTGAATTATAAAGTCCGTTTTCATGAGTATCATTATAAGACCAACTGTCGGTTAATTTTGAATCAGAAGAAATATAATAAACTAAATTTGATGAAAGCTTATATTTTTCTGATTCAATTGCTCCCCCGTTTGCATGATAATAAACACTTAAAGTATTAGGTTTCCACTGTGCATAAAGTGTAGTTGTACAGTCGCCATTTGCCACATTTGCATTAATATCGGTGGGTTTCAATGTATTGTCGCCTTGGTCAAATACTGTTCCGCCCGATGATTTTGTACCCCAACCCGCAAAAGTATAACCTGTTTTGTAAATACCAAAAGTTGAAGCATTGACTAAGCCGTTGGTCTTTGTATTATTATATACCCATGACTGGTAGTATTTTGTCGAATCCGATTTGTTATAAATTAAACTTGAACTCAAATTGTATGTATCTGACGATATCGAGCCTCCATTGGCGTTAAAGTAGACTTTCAAAACGAAAGCACCGTTATAACTTGTATAAATGAGATAAATCCAACCCGAATAATCACCGTAGGTTGTATATCCCCAATTGCCAGAAATTTTTGTTACGTTAACTGTTTTACCTTCCGGAATTGTTGTTTTTACTGTTGCTGATGTACTGGCACTGCTTCTCAAATTCAATCCACCGTTAGCTGTAATTGTATATGAACCTATTTCATAAGAAACGCTTGGAGTTGACGGAGTTGTGCTTTTGCTTGCTTTAGAATAACTTACGCCGCCGTACCCCTTAAGATAAGTAGCGAGTTCTGCCCATGAATAAGTTTTATAACGCACTTTACAATAGCCATCATAGTTGCAATCAGCAACATCTGCACCATAATCGGAAGTGGAAATAATACAAATTGAATGTGAATCATCACCTGTTCGAACATGCGTAGCAGGCGCACAATTTTTTAATTCTGCTTCCAATTTAGTTGCTGTACAATTTGATGAACTAATCGCACCTGAAATATCAGTAAAATTCCCCTGACCATCACCATCATGCGTTCCGTAAACAATCCATTGGCAATATCGTGCAAATCCAAAACACTGTGAAGCTTTTAAATCCACTTTACATGTGCTTGGACTTCCTGTCGGCCAATATCTCATACAGTTACACTGAGAATGTGTCGCGCTTGTGCATACATCGTTTTTATGGCATCTACCATTTGACCAATAACTATTGGCACATGAATTTCCGTTTTTGGTAAAATAATCACCACTCGCATAGCCAATATCAACACCATTAATATATATATTAGATGCCGCTTTTACGTCAATGAAAAATCCACCTAAAGAATTTTTCGAACACATTACTGTACTAACCAGTATCACTATAATCAGTAGCATTGACATCAACCGTTTGATTAATTTGCTTTTCATTTTCATTCCTCCTATAAAACAAAAAAGTGCGCACAACCGAAGTCATACGCACTAAAAACGCATGGCTCCAATTGTCGCCAAACAAAACTAAGCACAAGTTACAAAGAAGCATGTGAAAGTAGAGCATGCATTTTTATCAGAGGATAAAAAGACACACTTCCGGAGCAACTCGCATATTTAGTTTTGTTTGGCACAATCATTCTACCACAAACAAAAACATTATTCAATAGCGAATAATATTGTTTTTTGCGGAAAACTATAAAATATGAATTAAGAATTTTATAGTTTTATACTATTTTAGCGGATTTTCCGCTAAATGTCAATAGCGGATAGTCCGCTATTGTATAATATTTTTGGTGATTGTATGTATAAACGAATCCGAGAACTTCGCGAAGACAAGGATATGACCCAAAAACAAATAGCAGAGATACTTTCCTGCAGTCAACGTGTTTACAGCAACTACGAACGGGGAGAGCTCGATATCCCCACGGAAATTTTGATTAAGCTTTCACGTTTCCACTGTGTCAGCACCGATTACATCTTAGAACTCACCGATAAAACTGATAAATATTAAGTTAGCCCTGTACTCTAACCTATATAAAATGATATTCAGAATCCTTTCCGAAATTCTTTGCTTACGCCATGGAACAACTGAAAGGATTTTTATTGCAGTCCGGACACAACATAACTTCTTTCTGAACACGCCTTACACCGTGTTGGTTTTCATATGAATTTTATTTTTCTTGATAAATCAATTTTTTTGTGATATACTTATGACATAAATTACGCGAGGTGAACAATCATGTCCGTTGACAAAGCAATCAGTAATGCCGCCGCATCTGTTGAAATGGAAGGCTTTTGTATTGATGAGCAAAGCAAAGAGTGGTGCCGTCAGCTACTGGAAAACAAAATAACTTTTGAGCAATACATCCAACTTGTAAAATCACGGGCAGGAGTTGTTTCGTAATGGGATACAGCATTGACCCAATCACCGCGGATTGCTACGAGAACACCACGTGTCTTATAAATAAATTTAATATTCGTGATGAGGATGTTCTGGCGCAAATTGAGGCAGATGATCTTATGATTGCAACAATAAAAGCCTCGGGCGGTATAACTGATTTTCTCGAAGAGATTTTCTCCAAATCCATATCATAAAAAATATTTTCAAAAAATTTCAAAAAACTATTGACAAGACGGTATTAAAAGTGTATAATACCGTTTGTTCGTAGGGGATTTGTGTAATGGTAGCACAGCAGACTCTGACTCTGTATGTAGAGGTTCGAATCCTTTATCCCCTGCCAAAAGAAAATCCTGTCGATTATTGTCGGCAGGATTTTCGTTTTGTATTATTCATTTTTCATTATTCAATATTCATCATTCATTTGACAGGATTTTCAATGAATATTGAATGATGAAGTCGCTTACGCTGATGAATAATGAATAATTTTTGCTTTGCTTCGCAAATGTTAAAAAGCGAATTTTATAACCCCCTGCCGAAATAACTACAGGTTGAAGCTTGTCTTTTTTTACGGGGACCTCTAAAAACCCCTTGCACGAAATTATGTTTGCTCTTTTTCCGT
>CAZDQE010000081.1:0-7330 GCA_964507395.1 uncultured Eubacteriales bacterium
ATTTAAAGCCAGTAACAGACAAAGCACCTACCGCACAAGAAATAGAAGACATGTTCATTCGCATGGAGGGTAATGTTGAATGGCGTCAGCATGATTCAACCTTCCGTCTTGTTGTTCCCGCAAAGGAAGGGGATACAGACACATTCATCAATGAAGACGGTGTTGAAGTTACCATTGACGTGCGTATGCCCGTTGGCTTTGAAAACTTTGCAAAGAAACTTGACGAGGTTGTTCCCGGATCTTATGAAAGCTGTATGAAAGCGTTCGACTTATCAGCGCGCATGTTCAAGGCTATGGATGCTCTTGATGCTCCTTCAAAACTTCCTGCAAGTCTTAAGGATTTTCCTGATATTATGAGAATGGTTTCTCACACAATGGCAGAAGCTCTTGATGCTCTTGGAATGCCGAAGAAAGCACAAGATATTTTCAATACATACTGGTGCTACCTTGGTTCTCCTGCATCAAGCCTTGACTTCCTTTATTACCTTGCAATGCTTCACAGCTATGTTAAGAACGGTACAGGTATTCCTCATCTTCGCAGCCACGAAATGAGCCTTGCACTTGACGAGGTTATCCGCAGAAACGGTGGTGACATCTGGTACAATTCAGAGGTTACAAAGGTTATCGTCAAAGACGGCAAGCCTGCAGGTGTTGTTATCAACGGTGAAAAAGAAGTTTACGGTAAATATTTTGTATGCAACTCTTATCCCTATGCAGTGTTCAAGGATTTGTTCGATGAAAAGGATATTCCCGAAAAACAGCTTAAAATGCTCAATTCAAGAAAGAATGCCGTTGCTCTTACCACAGTATACCTTGGCATGAACATAACAAAAGAAGAGCTCGGCATCAAAGACTATTCGGTTTTCATTGCTCCCGATTCGGATTCAGACAAGCAGTTTGAGCTTGTTCAGAATTATAACAGCGGTTACTGCATCATCAACTGCCTTAACGAGATTATTCCCGACTGTACTCCCGAAGGCACATGTCAGCTTTTCCTTACCGCAATGACTTCGGGCGATGTCATGAAAAATGTTAAACCTCAGGATTACAAAAAGTTCAAGACTGCAGTTGCAAAAGATATGATTGAAACCTGTGAAAAGGCACTTAATATTTCAATCACTCCATATATTGAGGAAATCGAAATTGCACTTCCTCCAACATTCGCACGTTATCTCAATACACCTCAGGGCACTCCCTATGGTTACATGCTTGAAAAATGGGACAGCATGATTCCCCGTACAGTGCAGTACGGCAAGGACCAGCCATTTGACAACTTCTTCTTCTGCGGTGCAACTCAGGAGAGAGGCGACGGCTACGGCTGTGCATATTACACAGGTGAAAAAGCAGGCGGACTTGTTGTAAAAGCAATGAAAAAGGAGGAAAAGTGAGATGGCAGATTTAAAATCATTAAAAGCAAGAAAATTCCTTTCAATGCTTTCAGACCGTCAGAAGAGATTTGACGAAGCTGAAGCAAAATTTCCTACATATTCCGATAATGCATCTGTTCTGGCAAAAGCTCTTCATCCCAAAAGACAGTATCTCAAGGTTGCAGAGGTTACAAAAAGAGCAAAGGACTGCAGAAGTTATACCCTTGTTCCCGATGAAGAAAGGGGAACAACATCACTTGCATATTTCGGTGCAGGTAAATATCTTACAGTTTTTGAAACAATTGAAGGTATGCCCGTAACACGTGCATATTCAATTTCATCTTCGCCTAAAGACAGCCTTGAGGGTAAATATGTGCTTACAATTAAGCGCGTTGACGGCGGACTTATGTCAAAATACATTTTTAGTAATTGGAAAGTCGGTACAAAGGTTGAGGTTTCTGCTCCTGCAGGTAACTTTGAATATCAGCCCCTGAGAGATGCGAAAAAGGTTATATGTATTGCAGGCGGCAGCGGTATCACTCCCTTTATTTCAATGGCGAACGCTATTGCAGACGGTGACGAGGATTTTGAACTTACACTCCTTTACGGTAGCCGTAATATTGATAATATTCTTTTCAAAGAAGAACTGAAAGAGCTTGAAGAGAAATGCGACAAAATTAAGGTTGTTCACTTCTTAAGTGACAAATATGCGAAGATTCCCAGAGGAGCAAGAAAAGGTTTCATTGATGCAAAACGCATCAAACAGTTTGTACCCAAAGATGAGCCCTATTCAGTTTTCCTCTGCGGACCTCAGCAGATGTATGAGTTTGTTGATAAAGAGCTTGAGAAGCTTAAGCTTCCCAAGAAATATATCCGCCACGAAATGTTCGGCGAATTCCATAATCCTCAGACACAGCCGGATTATCCTGCAGACGTTCCTGAAGAAGTTACGATCAAGGTTACGATTCAGGACAACACATATACGGTCAAAGGTAAGTCATCAGATTCTGTAATGCAGATTCTTGAAAAGAACGGCATTTCAGCACCTTCACGTTGCAGAAGCGGTGAGTGCGGTTTCTGCCATTCACATCTCATTTCAGGTGAGGTCTATGTTCCGAAGCATCTTGAATACCGCCGCCTTGCAGACTATAAGTTCGGTTGTATCCATCCCTGCTGTTCATTCCCCCTGACAGACCTTGAAATAAATGTTCCCGCAGCAAAATAATTTAAGCTAAAAAAACTCGCTGAGGTTGCAAACCTCAGCGAGTTTTTTTACAGCTCTTTAGTTGTTATTCTTTCTATTTCAATGGATTCCGAATAAATGTTTTCGGGCTCATTTTCATCAAGTACAATCAGCCTTCCGCCCCTTTCTCTGCCGTAGGAGAAATATCCTGCACCGAGAGTCTGATAAAGATGAATTCCGTCAATTTTTATGTGGAAATCGTTCACATGGTCATGACCGAAAAATGCCGCGATAATGTCGCCTGTCTTTTTCCAGCTTTCAAACTGTTGCCTGTGGTTGTTTTCAAGGCAGGGTGGGCAGGGAAATTCTCTTATTCTGCCCTCAATTATTTCATGACCGAATCTGAAATATTTTCCGTCACAGATAAAATCATAGTTGTCGTGTTCTGTCACTTCGGTAAGATTGTCATGAGTCTGCTGAACAGTCATGTGCTGGAAGAGAATTGCAGGCAGAGGTTTTCCGCCGTTCTGTTCTTTAAGCTCATTTGCTCGTTTTTCATACCATTCAATCTGGTCATCATGAACACAGTCATAAGCAAGTTTACCTTCTGAATTATACTGATAATCATTTGAGTCAATGAGCCATATTGCAAAAGCGTCTTTGCTTCCGTCACTGCTTCTGATTGTAAGTAAACAGTTACCGCAGCCGTAAATATCTGCATCGTTAAGGTTTGAACGGCAGTTGGGATATTCCATATACTGCATCATCTGAAATTCCGTATGGAAGCCGACCTCGCCGTCGTGATTTCCGAAAACAACACAAAGGGGGATATTCCGTTCTCTTATAGGCTTTGTTATTTTCTGAATTGTGCTCTGTACATAATCGTATGTAAATTCCTCCCAGTAACCGCTGATGTTGTCACCGCCGAAAACAACTAAATCGGGATTTGCCTTTTCGAGAAGCTTTTCGATAACGTTTATGGTTTCTTTGTCCTTGTATTCGGGGATTTCTCTGTCCTCGTCATCGTCCATGATCGGCTCAACATCGTGAATGTCGGTAATATGTAAAATTCTGAATTTTCCGTCCTTACTGAATTTAAGCGGCTCAGGTTTTTCTTCTCTTTTGAATTTTGCAGACTGCCATTTGTGAGGATATCCCATTGCCATTGTGCAAGGAAGAGTAAGTCCCGCTAAAAAAGATTTTAAAATTTTGCTCATAAAAATGTCACCTCTGAAAAGATATGTTTTTTGTTATGATATCACAAAGAAATCTTAAAATCAACAAAGAATACTTTTCTTCGTTTTGCAAATACTACTAAAAAACGAAAGGGGATTTTTGATGATAGAACAAGATACAATAAGACTTCTTCGCGAATGTGATGCGGGAGTAAAGATGGGAGTTTCATCAATTGATGATGTGCTGAAGTTCGTTAAGAGCGAAAAGCTGAAAGCCATTCTTGAAGATAACAAAAATGACCATTCAAAGCTTGATTCAGAGCTGCAGACACTTCTCGATAAATACAAGGATGAGGGTAAGGACCCGAACCCTATGGCAAAGGGAATGTCATGGATTAAAACAAATGTGAGACTTGCGTTTAACGAGTCTGACAGCACAATTGCAGGACTTATGACAGACGGCTGCAACATGGGGGTTAAATCCCTTAATCAGTATCTTAACGAATACGAGGCGGCGGATGAGGTGTCAAAAGATATCTGTAAAAAACTCATAAATCTTGAAGAAGAGCTTGCAGTTCAGATACGGGAATTTTTATAATTTTATCGGCTCCCCTTGACGTAAGGGGAGCTGTCAGCGTGAGCCGACTGAGGGGATTTTTCATTGAAAATACTTGTAATCACTTCTTCAATGTGGTAAAATTGCCTTATCTTTTTTGAAGAGGTGAAATTTATGCTCAATGCAAAGCTCAAAGGCTACAGAGCAGATGAAATAACTTTTGTCAACAAAAGAACATCTGCCAAGCCTATGGAAATACAGACAAAATATGCTTACAGCGTAAAGTATACAAACACAGGCACATGCCGCGGCGAAATGACAGTTGAAATTCAGGAGAAAAACGAGCCTCAGAATTTCAATCTGAAAGTTACAATGTCAGGACTTTTTGAATTCAGGGAAGCACCGAGGGAGGTTCTTCACAAGGAAACCTTCAATACACTGTTCCCTTATGTGAGAAGTCTTATTACAACTATCACGGCAAATGCAGGCATTATGCCTATTATAATTCCTGTTATGGATATTGAAAATCAGAGTATTTATAAAATTGAGAAAAACGAGCAGGGAAAGGAAATCTGAAATGTCCGAGGCAGAAATCAAAGAAAATTCCGTTGCTGAAAACGATGAGGACATAGTAGATTTTCCGAGTTGGTTCAAGCTTGACAACGCGGCTACGATTTATCCCAATGCACAGCGTTACGGATGGGCAGTAGTTTACCGTTATGCGTTTATAATGAAGGAAGATGTTGACCCTGTAATTCTCAGACAGGCAATCGAAGATTTGGCACCAAGATTTCCCTGGTTCTTTGCAAATGTAAGACGAGGTCTTTTCTGGCATTACTATGTCAGAGCCTTTGATTATGATATAGTTGAAGCAGAGGATTATTATCCCTGCCGCTATATTCAGCTCAGTGAAACGACGAAGCCTGCAATGCGTCTGTACTATTTCAAAAACAGACTCTCTATTGAAACATTCCACGGTCTTGCGGACGGCGGTGCTGCACTTATTTTCAACAAAACTCTTGTTGCACGTTATCTTGAACTTAAAGGCGTTAAAATTACAAGGGATGAAACAATACTTAATATTGATGATTTGCCTAAAAAGTACGAGGTTGAAGACAGCTTCCTTAAGGTTTATAAAAAGATGAAGGGGCTTTCACGTAAAGAGGAAACTGCATATCGTTATGATGCGAAACCAATTAAGAATTACTATAAGGTCATTCATGGACTTATTCCTGTTGAAGACCTGAAAAGCGTTTCAAAAGAACACGGAATGACAATTACCGAGTTTCTCATGGTAGCTTATCTTTATGCGTTTTATGTAACTGCTCCCAAAAAGGTTTATAAGCCAATCAAAATTTCTGTTCCGGCAAGCCTTCGCCCGCGTTTTAATTCGAGGACAATGAGAAACTTTTCTCTTTATGCAAATATCGGCTTTAATCCAAACGGCAGAACTGATATTACTTTTGAAGAGATTTTTGAGCTTGTAAAGGGTAAAATGGAAGCCGGTCTTGCTACTGAGGAGCTTGAAAAGCTTGTCAGCATGAATGTCAGCGATGCACTCAATCCTGTTCTTCGCCTTGTTCCCAGTATTATCAAAAAGCCTGTTATGAGGTTTATCTATGACCACGCAGGCGAGAATAAATTTACAAGCGGAATGACAAATTTAGGAATCGTAAAGCTTCCTCCTGAAATGTATGAGCATGTTGAACGTGTAGAGTGTCTTCTCGGCTCAAGCCCAAACGTAAAGCTTCTCTGTGCGATGATTACTTACAATAACATGATAAACCTTTCATTCACAAGCGATTCTGACAAAACGGATGTTCAGCGTGAATTTTTCCGCGCTCTTTCTGAAAGAGGAGTCAGAGTCAGAATAGAATGTAACTGTAAGGACTAAGGGGGATAAAAAATGAGATGTAAAGAATGTAATGTTGACCTTGGCGAAAATGTTACGGTCTGTCCTCTTTGCCACGCAAAGGCAACTCCCGAAAAGCCTGTTATTGAAGGTATGCGTGTTGCTGAGTACCCTGAATACGGTGAGCTCAGACCTCTGAAATACTATATAAAGAAAAACGATGTCTACTTCGGCAAATATATAATGTGGGCAGTTCTTCTTGCAACAGCAGGAACGCTAATAACCTGTCATTTCCTTGATGCAATGAATCTTGCAGTTTACACAATTCTTCCTGCTGTCTATGCAGCTTCGGCAGTCGTGTATTTTGTAACATCGCTGATTTCAAAGAAAAACGGTGTCAGAAGCGCGATTTATCTTATTGCTCTCGCAGTATTCAGCCTGATAATCGTGGCGGTAGGATATATTACCACACGTGAAACAGGAACAGTATTTTATGCTCTCGGTTCGGCGCTTGCATCGCTTCTGGGACTTATGATACTTTCAGGCAAGTACCCGAAAGAAATGGACTCAGAGCTTGGCGCAAGATTTCATCATTGAAATTTGTTTATATTATGTAGGGACGACCCTTGCGGTCGTCCGTTTGCATATATGGTTTTAAAGAAAGCGGGTTTTGTATGAGTATTATTTTGATTCAGCCAAAACAATAATTAAAAACGGCGGAATATTAGAAAATGAGGTAGCAGTAAATGACAGAACAATTCAAAGATATTGGATAGAATTAAAATAACACTGCCTGATAAATTCCGAAAAAATTAACGGCTATCATCGGCTTCTCTTGAAAATGCAAGGGGAGCTGTCAGCGTAAGCTGACTGAGGGGATTTTTCGTTTAAATTTGCTGTCGCAGACCCGAAATTATTCATTATTCATCAGCGAAGCGACTTTATTATTCATTTTCGTATATATCTTAAAGATGTTTATTTGAATAATCTCAAAATAAACAGTCATCATAAACCTAATAAAATCAACGTTTTCCACACCCTGCGGAAAACTTTTTTGAAAAAATTTAAAAAAATTCAAAAAAAGTGTTGACAATTTAAAAACGTTGTGATATTATATCAAAGTCCCTTGCGGGACAGTGCAAACGAACCTTGAAAATTAAACAACGAAAGAAAAGGAACCTTGATAAGAATTTGAGT
>CAZDQE010000082.1:0-7056 GCA_964507395.1 uncultured Eubacteriales bacterium
GTGTTCTTTTTCTGTAAGTGCATTACCGATTTCAGGTCTGTCCTGATGACGTGAAACACCGCGAAGAGGATATTCTCTGCCGTTAAGGATAAAGCCTTTTCCGGGGTTAACTTCAAAGCTTCTGCAACCGAAGCGGGAAGCAATGTTATCAAAAACAACATCACCTGAAATAAGCTCTGCTTCCATAGTGTAGAGGAACGGATCACGTGTACCGTCCCAGAGGTGAACATTTTCAATTACGAAGGTTTCCTCTGCTTCCGCTGCAGAAACAACTTTTTCATCAATAATTTTGTCGCCGTCTTTGATTGTGAATTTAACGTTGCATTTATCAGAACCTGTAACATAAGCCTTAACATCGACTTTAGCATTATTCCCTGTAACAACAGGAGTGATCTTTATGCCGGGTGTACCGCAGTATTCAAGCTCGAAATGAGTTTTTGATGTTGTGATGATATTTACATCTCTGTAGAGTCCGCCGTAGAAAGTGAAGTCCGCCATCTGAGGATAAACAGTTTCGTTAGGCGAGTTATCAACAGAAACTGCAAGAACACTTTTTTCTTTAAGATGCTCTGTAATGTTTACTCTGAATGTTGAGTAACCGCCATGGTGTATTGCAAGCTTTTCTCCGTCGATGAAAACCTCAGAGGATGAGTTTGCACCGTTTATTTCAAGGAAAATCAAATCGTCTTCGCTGAAATCTGATTTTGAAATTTCTTTAGCATAGAAGCATTTTCCTCTGTAGTAGTCGTTACCGCCGTCCTGACCGTCAGTGCCGTTGTAGGTGTGCGGAAGATTCAAGTTTTCCCATTCTCCCTCAAGGCTTACAGGAACAGTTTTCTGTGACTTTGAAAAAAGCCAGTTTTCGTTAAAATTCATTACGTTTCTCATGGCAATTCCTCCCCATAATAAAATTTATATCTTTATTATAAAATATTTTGTTATAAATTTCAATACCTGTTTTATTGACAAGGCAAGATTCAGAGGTTTAAACATGTTTTAAAAAAATACAAAGTTGATAAAAGCTTGATAAAAAACACATTCAGGAGAAATCATGGTAAGAGAAGTAGTACAAAACCCCATTTTGTTTGCCGGTTGCTTTGATTTCCTGACCGAACACTTTAAAAATATTGAAAATAAAATCAGAAAAAATTATACTGTAACTGCAAGGAGGGATTTCATGAAATTCAGATTTTTTATTGACAAAGAGAGAGACGAAGAGGTGATAGTTTATGCTCATAAAAAAATAAAATTAATTGAGGATATTGAAAATCTCGTAGCTGAAAACAGTTTTGAACTGATGGGATTTCTGGAAAGAGAAGCAGTAAAATTAGACCTTGCTGACGTTTATTGTTTTATCTCGGAAAATAATAAAATCTACGCCGTATGTGAGCAGGGAAAGTATCTTCTCAGGCTGAGACTCTATCAGCTTGAAGAAAATCTTTCTGAAAATTTTATAAAGATAAATCAATCGTGCATTGCAAACATCAGAAAAATCAAAAAGTTTGATGCATCTTTTACAGGGACACTTACGGTGATTTTCAAAAACGGTTATAAAGATTATGTATCCCGTCGTAATGTTAAAAGAGTTAAAGAAAGGTTAGGCTTATAGTATGAAAAAATATATTAAAGAATTTATACATCGTGGACTTATGTTTGGCGGTTTCGGCCCCGTTGTTGTCGGAATCGTATATATGATAATATCAAAGGCGGAAACAAATTTTTCATTGAGTGCATCAGAGGTTTTTCTTGCAACAGTTTCTTCTTATTTACTCGCATTTCTGCAAGCAGGCGCAACAGTTTTCAATCAGATAGAACATTGGTCGTTGCCGAAATCTCTTTTGTGCCATTTCGCAACACTTTATCTTGCTTATTCTCTTTGTTATGTTGTAAACACATGGATTCCCTTTGAGCCGATTGTGCTTCTGTTTTTCTCGGCGATTTTTGTAGTCGTTTATTTTGTCATCTGGCTTACAGTTTATTTTTGCGTAAAAAATACAAGCAAAAAGTTTAATGATAAAATAAGATGAAACATCAATTGCAAATTTATTGTAGAGAACGGCACTTTGTGATGTTCCGTAAGGTCTTTATGCTTTTTGCGGAGCGTCGGAAGCCGCCGTTCCCTACGATGTGACGGTAAAACACAGAAAACACCTGCTGACGTTGGTTTTAGTCGGCAGGTGTTTTGTTAATTTCTTTTTCAATCAGCTTCATAAGGTCGCCTGCACTGATTTCCATGGCATCGGCAATTTTGAAAAAAGTATCAAGTGTAGGTTTTCGTGCACCTCGTTCAATTGCACTGAGATGTGTTCTGCCGATATCAGCAAGACCGCTGACAACCTCTTGAGATAATTTCTTTTCTTCGCGATAGTTTTTTATAACCTTGCCTACAATAATCGGGTCAAGCATAGCCTCATCTCCTTAAAAATATTGTAAGCGGAAATATAAATAAAATTGAATACAAATGTTGACAAATGAAAACATTTGTGTTACTATATTCCCGAAATGAATACAAATGTATTCATAAATATTTTTCAGGAGGAAATTTCAATGAAAAAAGTTTCAAAAATCATTTCAATGTTCATGGCAGCAGTTCTTTCTCTGTCAATTTTTGCAGTAAGTGCATCTGCCGTTGCCACACCCCTTGTTGCAGGTAACACAAAAGAAACCGCAACAAACATCCCCACATTTGGCACGGAATATGTAAGTGAACTCAGCACAGCAGGGGAAACGGATTGGTTTAAGTTTACCACACTTTCAGAGGATGCGTATTATACGATTTCATTAGTGAATTACAACCTTCATGAAGGTTATGGTGAGAGTTATACTGTAAATTTATATCTTTTTGATACGTATAATAAGCAACTGGCTAATCTACAAAATACGCGGAACACAAATGTTAAATTAGAAAATAGCACAACATATTACATCAGAGTAAATATGGGTGAGTTTTGTCGCGACTCAATTGGCGACTATAGTTTCTCTGTCACCTGTGACTCCGCAAAATCACTTTCCAAAATCACAATCGACTCAACGCCTGATAAAACAACATACGTAGTCGGCGAAAGCTTTGACAAGACAGGTCTTAAAGTCACGGCTCACTATTCAGACGGGTCAACTAAAGCCGTTACTTCATGTACAGTTTATGGTTTTGATTCTTCAACTGCAGGAACAAAAACATTAACAGTAAGCTATACTGAAAATGATGTAACTAAAACCGCTTCATTTAATATCACAGTTAAAGAATCTGACAGTTCAGGTGGCAGCTCCGACACAGGCTTTGACTTTATGGCTATACTGAACGCAATATTGAATTTCTTTGTAAGTATATTTAATTTTTTTGTTACTCTTTTTGCATAAGTAATTGTTTTATATTCCGTAATTAGCCAATAACCGCCGTTGCTTAATTAAATCGTTGCTTCGGAATATTATAAATTAACTGAAAACTGCCCGAGATCCTTCGCTTACGCTCGAGGATGACGGGCAGTTTTTTCTGCTTTTAAGTTTTATATTATCTCCTCTTGAAAAAGCAACAAAAGATTACACGCTGTATTGTTATACTTTTTTGTTTTGTTTTTTACGGTAGCAAAGAATATATCCTGCGACTATTGCTAATGACGAGATAATGACGGCAACTAAATTAGTTGCGGGGAGAATATCCTCAGCGAGATACCAATTGACTTTTGTGGGTTTTAATGTAAATAAATGTTTTTCATCATTAAAGGAAATTTTCGGTTTCTCCGAGACAGAAGCTGAAAGCATTTCAAAAAGAGTATCGTTAATTACATTCTTTTCAATGAATGTAATCATTTCTTCGCGTGTGTCGAATTCTTTGCAGTCCCAGTCAATTTCCAGAATATCTTCGATAATCAATTCTTCATTCCTTTTGGATGTTACTATTTCAAAACCCTGAATACCGGCTGCAGTTTCATCAACAAAAGTCAAATAGTAAATTTCAGTTCCGTTTAATATATGATTTTTCAGTTTATAATAATCAGTTTCTGCACTGTTTTCCGAGGAATAAACATAGCTGTCAAGATTGAAATCATATTCAGATGAGGCTGTAAAAGTTTCTATACACAACGTGAAAAACGGAAAAATAAAACAACTCACAAAAATAATCACCGAAATTATCGACACTGTTTTTACAACTTTTTTGCGATAGGAAATATATTCTTCATTCAGTTTTGCATCAAAGGAGAATTTTTTTGCAATTATTCTGTACACAAATACAGATAAAACAAATATTATAAAAGCAATCGACAAAATCCACGGTATAAATAATCCGCAACAAAGATTAACAATAATTGTAAGCATAGAAAAAATATCGAAAGCAAAGACTGAAATTAAAAATAATGCAGTTTTCTTTATGTGTTTCTGCTTTACATCTTCCGAAACGGGCGTATCGCAATCTGAAAGAACATTTTTGTAATTCATAAATGCAACAATTTCCAGTATTGCAGAAGCACCGATTAACAGTAAAGAAAAAATAATTCCGATTGCCATGTGGGATAGAAACAGAGAAATAAGCAAACCAAAAGCACATAGAATCAGAGAAACGGCCGACAAAGTATAATATTTATCAGAAGAAGATTTAAAAAGATACAATGCCTGTTTTTCTGATTTTTTGTTATTGGTTGAGTTTTTTTCTTTTTCCGTGTCGAGTTTTTCACCTCGTAACAGTTCATCAACGGTGACGGAATAAATTTCAGCAATAGCAGGGAGCATTGTGATTTCGGGATATCCCTCGTCACATTCCCATTTGCTGACAGTTTTGTTGGAAACGTTAAGTTTATCTGCTACTTGTTGTTGAGTAAGACCGCTCACTTTTCGCAAAGCTGCCATAAAAGACCCCATAGTTTTCTTTTCCATAGAATCACTCCTTTCACACATATTCTGCGATAAACAGAGAAAAAAAGCAACACCTTTTCAGTGGATTTTGTCTGCGAATCGTGGAAATTCATAAAAATATTTATTTTTTGTTTGTATCTGTAGGGTCGACCGCGGATTTATATGTATTTTGCGCCTGCCCGCCAGGGGCATCCCTACGCTGTTACTTTTTTATTAAAAATTGCGCCGCAGGCCGAAATCATTCATTACTAATTAAAAATTAAATGCCTTACAGATTTCCCTGTAAGGCATTTGTCATTATGCTATTTTAATTTAACTTATAAATTATTCAGCATCGGGAGCATAGAGAGCCTGAAGACGAACGAGGTGATCGTATCTCTTCATTGCTGTTTCCTCTGCAAGTGTGAAGAGCTTAGCAGCTCTATCCGGGAATGCATTAAGAAGAGAAGCGTAACGGCTTTCTGACTTGATGAAATCCTGATATCCTGCTGCGGGAGCTTTGCTGTCAAGGATGAAGGGATTCTTGCCTTCTTCTTTGAGTGCGGGGTTGTATCTGAAGAGGTTCCAGTAACCGCAGTCAACAGCCTTCTTCATTTCTGACTGGCAGTTAGCCATGCCGCCGCCCTTAATACCGTGCATTTCGCAAGGTGCATAGCAGATGATGATTGAAGGTCCGTTGTATGCTTCAGCTTCACGGATTGCTTTGAGTGTCTGGTTGTTGTCAGCGCCCATAGCGATCTGTGCAACGTAAACATAGCCGTAGCTCATAGCGATTTCTGAAAGGCTCTTCTTAGCAACTGCTTTACCTGAGAATGCGAACTGTGCAACCTGACCGATGTTAGAAGCCTTAGAAGCCTGACCGCCTGTGTTTGAGTAAACTTCTGTATCGAATACCATGATGTTTACATCTTCGTGAGCAGCAAGAACGTGGTCAACACCGCCGAAGCCGATGTCATAAGCCCAACCGTCGCCGCCGAAGATCCATACAGATTTCTTAGAAAGGAAGTCTTTGTTTTCAAGGATTGATGAGCAGAGGTCACAGCCGTCAACTTTTTCAAGTTCTGCTACAAGAGCATCTGTAGCTGCGCCGTTCTTCTCGCCGTCGTTAACTGTTGCAAGGTAAGCTTCTGCAGCAGCCTTGAGTTCTGCTGATGCTTTGTCAGATGCTGCAACTTCTTCAACCTTAGAAATGAGGCTGTCGCGGATTGCTTTCTGACCGAGGAACATACCGTAACCGTGTTCAGCGTTATCTTCAAAGAGTGAGTTTGCCCATGCAGGACCCTGACCCTTAGCGTTTGTTGTGTAGGGAGATGTTGCTGCAGGACCGCCCCAGATTGAAGAACAACCTGTTGCATTTGAGATATACATTCTGTCACCGAAGAGCTGAGTTACAAGACGAGCATAAGCTGTTTCTGCACAACCTGCGCATGAGCCTGAGAACTCGAGGAGAGGCTTCTTGTACTGGCTTGCTACAACGTTCATGTTAGCAACTGTTTCTGCTTTTTCTGTAACGTTAGCTACACAGTAATCGAATACCTGCTGCTCTGCTTCCTGTGATTCACGAGCAACCATCTTAAGAGATGCTGTGGGACATACGCCTACGCAAACGCCGCAACCCATACAATCCATGGGAGAAACAGCAAGTGTGTATGTGTAGTTTGTCTTAACAACAGGCTTGGGAGCTTTCTTCATGTTTGCGGGAGCTGCTGCTACTTCTTCCTCACTGAGAGCGAAGGGACGGATTGTAGCATGAGGACAAACATAAGAGCATTTATTACATTTTGCACATTTTTCGGGATCCCATTCAGGAACGAGAACTGCAACACCGCGTTTTTCGTATGCTGCTGCACCGTGCTCGAATGTACCGTCAGCGTGATCCATGAATGCTGAAACGGGAAGTGAGTCACCGTCCATAAGTGCAACGGGTTTCATGATGCCGTCAACCATCTTAACAAGCTTTGCGTCGCCCTCTGATGCTACTGTTGATGCATCATCTGTTGCATCTGCCCATGCAGCGGGAACATCAATTTTAACGAATGCTGAAACGCCTGCGTCGATAGCGTTGTGGTTCATGTCAACAACATCCTGACCTTTCTTGAGGTAAGATCTTGTTGCAGCGTCCTTCATATACTGAACAGCTTCTTCAATGGGCATAACCTTTGCAAGAGCAAAGAATGCAGCCTGAAGGATTGTGTTTGTACGTTTACC
>CAZDQE010000083.1:0-6599 GCA_964507395.1 uncultured Eubacteriales bacterium
GAAGCGGGCTTTTACGCACTTACGAAAAACGGAACTTTCACATGGACAGTCACCCATGAAAACGGTGAAACAGAGCAGAGAATATATGACGGCAGCTTCTGCCTTGAAAGTGAAAATCTCTGTACCTTTACCCGCGAGCAGACAGGCGGCAGTGTAACGCTGAAATTTACGGGAACTGTTGAGAGTTATAAAATCTACTCTGCCGAAAAGTCAGAGCTTGATTCAAAAGACAAGACGGAAATCATCAGCGAAAAATATCTTCTAAGCTCGGACACAAGTAAAATAACATTCCCTGAAAGCGGAGAGTATTATTATGTGGTCGACGTAAAATATGCACAAGGAGATATCTCTTACGGCTTTCTTCTTGCAGAATAAAAAATAATGGGATGTAAAAAACGAAAGTTTTTTTACATCCCATTTAATCTTTTTTAAAGCATTTTAAATGAGTTTTTAAGTGCAGGGTAAAGCGTGCGGTAAACGGAATAGTATTTCATATACTTTTCATGATTTTCTTTGTTATACTCATAAGTTTCACCGCTGATTACAGTTTTTTCGCACGCTTCTTCAACAGAAGAAAAAATGCCTGCCGCACAGCCGCCGAGAAGTGCCGCACCTAAAACCGTACCTTCACTTGTCTGCATGGTTTTAACATTCACGCCGTAAACGTCAGAGAACATTTCTCTCCAGAATCTGCTTTTTGCACCGCCGCCGCATAGAGCCATGTCGCCCACTTCAATTGAGTTTTCCTTTAAAACCTCAAGACAGTCGTAAAGTGAGAATGCCACACCTTCCATAACTGCGCGAGCCATGTGGCATTTTGTGTGAATCGCGGAGAGTCCGAAGAAAACTCCTCTTGCGCCTGCATCAAGAACAGGACTTCTCTCACCCATAAGGTAGGGGAGATAAATAAGACTGTCAGAGCCTATGGGGATTTGGGAGGCAAGATTATCAAGCTCTTTGTAATCATATTCTTTTGCAATCTGATTTCTGAACCAGTTGAGAGAAAGACCTGCCGCCTGAGTAACGCCCATAACATGCCAGGCTCCCGGCACTGCACAGCAGAAAGCGTGGATTCTGCCGTCTTTGTCAGTGTGAAGAGCGTTTGTATGAGCGAAAACAACACCGCTCGTGCCGACAGTTGTGAAAGCCTTTCCCTCGCGGCATACACCCATGCCGATAGCCGCACAGGCGTTGTCACCGCCACCGCCTGCAATAACAATTCCGCTTTCAAGTCCAAGCTCTTCTGCAATATCTTCGCTGAGATATCCTGTGATTTCGGGACTTTCATAAACTTTCGGAAGGAGTGAAAGATCAATTCCGAGCTTTTTACAAACCTCTTCGCTCCACTGCCTTTTGCCGATATCGAGAAGCTGCATGCCTGATGCGTCTGAAACCTCTGTTGCAAATTCTCCGCAAAGCATGTATCTTACATAGTCCTTCGGAAGAAGGATTTTTCTGCACCTTGCGAAATTCTCAGGCTCGTTTTCCTTGACCCAAAGAATTTTTCCGGCAGTAAAGCCCTCAAGTGCAGGGTTTGCAGTGATTTCTATAAGCCTTTCCCTGCCGATGATTTCTTCAATCTCGCGGCACTGCTTTGTTGTTCTGCCGTCACACCAGAGAATTGCAGGGCGGATGACCTGATTATTTTCATCAAGCATTACAAGACCGTGCATCTGTCCTGAAAGACCGATGCTCACTATGTCTTTTTTGTCAGCCTGACTTATCTCTACAACTTTTTTAACGGTGTTTTTTACGGCTTTCCACCAATCATCGGGATTTTGCTCTGCCCAGCCGTTCTGAGGCTGAGAAAGGGGATATTCTTCGCTTTTTGAAGCGATAACAGTTCCTTTTTCATCAAACAAAACTGTCTTGGTGCCCGATGTGCCGATATCAATACCTAACAAATATCTCATTTAATTACAATCCTTTCACAGGAGTAGCCGAGAAGCCTGTCACTGACAGAATCAGGCTGATGACCGCCTACGTAAATAGCAACATCGCCGTCAGGGTCAACACGTTTGCCGTCATCAAGAACAGCTTTTACCCAGTATCTGTCAATGTTCATTTCAACAGTTTTTGTTTCGCCCTTTTCAAGTTCAACAGGTTTTACAGCACAAAGCTGAGAATGTGGGGTGACAGTTCTTGAATCCTTGTATTCAGCGTAAGCCTGTACTTTTTCAATGCCGTTGACTTTTCCGGTGTTTGTAACATCAACGCTCAATTTTATGATGTTTTCATCAGCAGAAAGAAGCTTTGCATTGCTGTAAGCAAAGGATGTGTAAGAAAGACCGTAACCGAAGGGGAAGAGAGCCTCTCCCTCAATGTATCTGTAGGTTCTGCCGAGCATACTGTAATCTGTAAATTCGGGAATCGGGTGGTCGCCCTTGTAGATTGTAACGGGAAGCTTACCGCAGGGAGAAATTTCACCTGAAATAAGCTCAGCAGTGGCAAGACCGCCGAGAGAACCGGGGTACCAGCCGTGAATAATTGCCTTTGCATGGCGTGTTACTTTTTCACCAAGGTCAATTGAACTTCCGCAAAGAAGCACAACAATAACATTTTCACAAACATCGCAGACAGCCTCTGCAAGCTTCTGCTGAGTTCTGGGAAGATAAATTGTTTTCTTGTCACCGCAGGCAGTATAATCGTTGTCAAAGCCTGTGTCCTCGCCCTCAATTGATTGGTCAAGACCGAGTGCAAGAATGGTGATGTCAGCCTGTGCGGCAGTGCCTACGCCGTCACTTATCATGTTTGCAAAGCCTGACCAGTCGTTTAGGTTTTCAAAGCAATAGTTACAGCCTTTTTCAACATTGATTCTTGCGTTTTCAAACTTTCTGCGGATGCCGTCAGCAATTGTGATATATTCGGAGGCATAGCCGTTGTAGTTACCTTCAAGTGCAGTAACTGAAAGAGCATTAGGACCGACAACTGCAATTTTCTTACTTGTATTTTTGTCAAGAGGAAGGAAATTATCTTCGTTTTTAAGAAGAACAAGGCACTGCTCTGCTGTTCTGAGGTTAAGGGCTCTGTGTTCCTTGCAGTCAAGAAGGTCATAGCTCAGGTCTGAGTATGGTCTTACCTCCTCAAATTCGCCTAAAAGACAACGGATTGTGTAAAGTCTTTCGCAGGCGGCAGTGATATCATCGTCATCGATCAGGTCCATTTCATATGCTTCGCCGAGACTTGTGTATGTGTCACCGCAGTTGAGGTCGCAGGAGCTTTTGAGAGCAAGTGCGGCAGCCTCGGGAGCAGTTGATGCACACTTGTGGAACTTCCAGATGTCACCGAGAGCACCGCAGTCAGAAACAACATAGCCGTCAAAGCTCCAGTCCTTACGCAGCACCTGAGAAATAAGATATGAGTGAGCACAGCAAGCCTCGCCGTTTGTACGGTTGTAAGCACCCATAACACCTGCAACGCCTGCTTCTTTAACTGTCTTTTCAAAAGCGGGAAGATATGTTTCGTAAAGGTCATGCATTGAGATTTTTGCATCAAAGCCGTGTCTGTCCTTTTCGGGACCTGAGTGACCTGCATAGTGCTTTGAGCAAGCAGTAGCTTTCATAAATTCACCGTCGCCCTGAATCCCCTTGATGAACGCCTTGCCGAGAACTGACGTAAGGAACGGGTCTTCGCCGAAGGTCTCCTGACCGCGTCCCCAACGGGGGTCACGGACGATATTGATGTTGGGTGCCCAGAAGGTAATGCCCTTGAAAATATCAAAGTCGCCGTATTCAACATGTCTGTTATATTTGATTCTGCCCTCTGTGGAAATTACGTCTGCAACTTCGTTTACAAGCTCAGGGTTAAAGGTAGCAGCCATAGCAATTGCGTGGGGAAAAACCGTTGCAGTACCTGCACGTGCAACGCCGTGTGAGCCTTCGTTCCACCAGTTGTAAGCATTGATGCCGAGTCTTTCAATGGCAGGGGAATTGAAAAGAAGCTGTGACATCTTTTCTTGCGCTGTCATCTGAGATACGATTTGTTTTGCTTTTTCTCTCGCCTGAATTTTATCCATTCTAAAAAATCTCCTTATCAGAACATAATGCTGTTGAGAATGTTTTCAAGATATTCCTGACGTCCGCTGGAAACAGATTCAAATTCTCCGAGACCTTTTGCGTGTTCTTCAAGCTCTTCAATGGTTACTGTTTTGTCAGAAATTTTCTTTCCTATACCGCTTTCATAACTTGCATATCTTGCCTTCACGAACTCTTCAAGTCTGCCGTCTTCAAGAATTTTTGCGGCAAGTCTGAGACCGAGAGCAAAGGAATCCATACCTGCAATGTAAGAATAAGCAATATCTTCAGGTGTGTTTGAACCGCGGCGGGTTTTTGCATCAAAGTTAAGACCGCCGTTTGTGAAGCCGCCTGCTTTGAGAACTTCAAGCATACACATTGTAGTTTCATAAACATTTGTGGGGAACTGGTCAGTGTCCCAACCAAGCTGCAAATCGCCCTGATTTGCGTCGATTGAGCCGAATGCGCCGTTGATTCTTGCGGTAGCCAGCTCATGCTGGAAGGTATGTCCTGCGAGAGTTGCATGGTTAGCTTCAATGTTAAGCTTGAAATCCTGCATTAAATCGTATTTCTGAAGGAAACCGATAACTGTAGCGGCATCAAAATCATACTGATGTTTTGTAGGCTCTTTCGGTTTGGGCTCGATGTAGAAGTCACCTTTGAAGCCGATAGAACGGGCATACTGTGAAGTTAGCCTCAGAAGGAAGCCTAAATTGTCAAGCTCTTTGCCCATATCGGTGTTGAGAAGAGTTTCATAGCCTTCTCTTCCGCCCCAGTAAACGTAGCCGTTACCGCCAAGCTTTACTGTGATTTCCATAGCTTTTTTTATTTGTGCAGCGGCGTAAGCGAAAGCATCAGCTTCGGGAGAAGTGCCTGCACCGTGCATGTATCTCGGATGATTGAAGCAGTTTGCAGTACCCCAGAGAAGCTTTTTGTTATTCTCTTTCATAAGTTTTTCAAGAAGCTCTGCGATCTCGTCAAGGTTTCTGTTGCTTTCTTCAAGAGTTTTGCCTTCGGGAGCAATATCTCTGTCATGGAAGCAGAAATAGTCAATTGAAAGCTTGTTCATAAGTTCAAAAGCGGCATAAGCCTTGTTCTTGTAGATTTCCATAGGAGTTTTGCCGCCGAAATCCTTGTTCATTGTGCCTCTGCCGAACATGTCCGTGCCCTCAGCGCACATTGTGTGCCAGTAAGAAAGAGCAAATCTGAGGTGTTCTCTCATAGGCTTGCCGAGAATTACTTCGTCGGGGTTGTAGTGGCGGAAAGCAAGCATGTTTTTACTGTCCTTGCCTTCATATCTGATTACGGGTATTGCGGGAAAAAATTCCATAAAAATGCCTCCTTATAAATATTTATATAAAAAGTATAACATAAAGGTATTGAATCTTCTCGACAAATACTATATACTAATAGACAAAATTAGTTATTTTTGAAGAAATGAGCCTGAAAGATTAATTGTTTTAGTCAAAATTTGTTGTAGGTGATTTTATGTTCTATGAATTGAAGCACCCTGTGAATGTAGATTATTTTTCTGTGGAAAGGGGAGAGAATTTCTCGTTTCCTTCTCACATTCACTATCACTTTGAAATAATCATGCTGACAAAAGGCAAAATGACAGTTGCCGTGGGAGCTAATGAATATTTTCTGACTGAGGGTAAGGCAATACTCGTTTTTCCGAATCAGATTCACTCACTGACATCTGACGGAAACAGCAGCCATATTCTTTGTGTGTTTACGCCGAAGCTTGTAAACCATTTCTTCAAATCAAAACAAAGAACTCTGCCTGTCAGCAATATTTTTGAAATTCCGTCATTTTGCAGTGAGATGCTGTCAACGCTCAGCGAAAATGATAATCTCAGCAAGGTCAAAGGGCTTCTTTATATGCTCTGCGGAGTTTTTGACGAGCAGGCAACGTATTCTGATAGCGGAAAAGATGAAAAGAGTCAGCTTCTTTATAAAATATTTTCTTTTATCGACAATCATTTTCAGGATGATTGCTCGCTTGAATCGCTGGCAAACGAAATGTCGTACAGCTATACATATATCTCAAAATATTTCAAGCAGACGGTAGGCATGTCATATAACAGCTATGTGAATTATTACAGAATAAGTGAGGTCTGCTACAGGCTTGATAATACGGACGGGAGCATACTTGAAATCAGTGATGAATGTGGCTTCAAATCACTCCGTTCAATGAACAGAAATTTTAAAAAGCAAATGGGACTTACTCCGGCAGAATACAGAAAAAGGTAAAGTGAATAATACATAATCTATTATCGCTTTGTAGGGGAGATTGAAAATCCTATTAAAAAGGAAAATATAGTCCTCGAAGCAAGACAAGGCGTAGCCGTGGAATATCTCACGGCTTGAGAAAACTGCGAAGTCAGTTTTCGGTTAGTCCATCGCCGTACCGCAGGGCAAATCGGCAGGATATAAAATCTTTTACTTTATGTAAATATCGTTTTCATAAAGTAAAAAAGAGCAGGCTCAAAACCTGCTCGATACATAACAAATTATATTAAATTTAACTGTGAGGAAATGTAAAAAAGAAAAGTGAGTATTCACTTGTGTTATGAATACTCACTA
>CAZDQE010000084.1:0-6505 GCA_964507395.1 uncultured Eubacteriales bacterium
TTGCACAAAGCCGAAGAATGCGTAAAAGGCGAACACAGTTCGCCTCTACGATAATTTATCGGACAAAAACTGATGGGAACATAATGTAGTGGTGGATATTGCCCGTCTGAAATTCACATGAAATTCCGCGGCGAGAGCAAGCTCTCGCCCTACGGATTTCGGATTTGCTTTCTCATAATATATCGTAGGGATACCCCTCGAGGGCATCCGCAAAACAAATGCAGATTTTTGAAGAACATATAAAAACGCGTGTACATTTTCGTTACACGCGTTTGTTAATTTATTGAATCATATAAACCCTGAATGTATGACAGAACTTTTTCTTGTCTGAGTTCATCAAGTCTTTTAAAGTTGTTTAAAAGTATATTTTCATTTTCAGTTATAGAAACAGGTTTTATATTTGTGTCGGTAAGACCCATAATGTAATCAATAGAGGAATTGAAAATTTCAGAGAGCTTTAAAAGTGATTGAAAAGCAGGATAACATTTGCCGTTTTCGTATGCACTGACAGCTTCCTGAGAAACTTCAAGCTCAATGCTCAGTCTAATCTGGGACATGTGATGCTTCTTTCTCAATTCTTTAATACGATTTTCCATAACAGTAACCTCATATAAAAATTATTAATATTATTTTACAATAAGTACTTGTATTTTTTAGAAGTTTATGTTATATTAAATTATAACTTATAGTTATAAAAGAAAAAAGGAGTGTAAAAAAATGGAAAACGAAAACAACATGTCAACAAACAACACTGTACAGCAAAATGCAAGTCCTCAGTTTACACCTGAGGCAGATTCTAAGAAGAAAAAGCCGATATTTAAAAAATGGTGGTTTTGGGTTGCGATAGTAGTTGTTCTGATAATTATTATTGTTTCTGTCAGCGGTGGAGATGATTCAAGTTCATCCAGTGGTTCTTCTACTATTAGCCTTGAAAGTGCTAATGTAGTTGAAGATACAGTTCAATATGAAATTATCAATGTATTCAAAAGTTCAAAGGTGCAGGCACCGTTGGGTGGAGGACTCTACTATACTCCCGAAAGCGGTAATGAGTTTATCATAGTTGAGGCGAAAGTTAAAAGTCTGTTGGCTCAGGCAACAGACATAGATGATGTCTTGACAATGAGTTTGACGGTAAATGGACAGGCATATACTGCAACAGCGTATGAGCTTTCTCAAAACGATAGTGACGTAAGTCAGGCATGGGCTATTGAGCCACTTACAGAAACAAAAATGTATTTTGCTTGTCAGGTTCCGAAAGGTGTTTCAACAGATGGGATGATTCTTAGTGTAATAAGTGGCGGAAAAACCTCAACAACACCTGTTTCTATTACAGATTTTGAGAGCAAGAAGTCATTTATTGAAATCGGTAAAGAAATCACTGATGGTGAAACATTGAGTGCAACTGTTGAAAAGGTATATTTTACAAGCAAAATTTCACCAAGCAATCCTGATAGTTACTATAGTTATTATGAAGCAGAAAACGGCAAAATATATCTTGCGATGAAAGTCAAAGTTAAAAATCTTAAAGGCAACGACCTTCAGTGTGAAGATATAGCAGGCGTAAAATGTGTTTATAACGATAAATATGAATACGATGCTGCTTCATGTGTTGAAGAGGATGAAGGTTCTGATTTGACATATACAAGCATAACCTCTATCGCACCTCTTGATACAACAGTAATGTATTATTATATAGAAATGCCAAAAGATGCTGAAAACGGAAGTTCAGAGATTTCAATGTACATTCTTGGCGAAACATATTATTATCAAGTTGGTTAATTAAAATTATAAGAAGTTTTTCTTATGATAAAAGCGGATGCTATAATAAACCCCGTGTATCACACGATACACGGGGCATTTTGTTATCCTTCAATAATTAAAATTTCCTTAACCTCTTTTGTTTCGAGGTCAACTGCGATTGTCTTGATTTCCTGTGGTTTCCATGTGAATTTACATTTTACATCAAGAATTTTCAGGTCAATTTCTGCCTCTGTTTCAGCACCTTTACATTCAAAGGTACGCAGAACAACTGCTTTTCCGTCCTCTGAATATTTCATAGCCTGAACGAGCACGTTGTCAGCACTGACTTTAAGTCCGCTGTAAGTCATGGGAAGCTCGCCCTTGTGGTGGGTTTCCTGATAAAGCTTCAGGGGCATGTTGAGAACCTCACTCTGCTTTACAACATCTGTGAAATCGCCACAGTGGGGCATAATAATATATTCAAATTCCTGCTCGCCCTGGTCAAGAAAATCCATTTCACCGTCACGGCTCTTCTGTCCGTAATGGTCAAGGTAGGCACTGCCTCTCGCCATAACCATTCTCATTTCATTATCTTTAACGCAGAAACTGTATTTTGAATTGTTGATAAGTGCAACTCCGCCTTTGGTTTCCTTGTCGCAGACGGAAATCCATCCGTGAGCCGGCTCTTCAAGTCCGTCAGCAGGCTTTTTGATGAAACCGAAAGGCATTGAATAAACTGCCTCGGGATTTTCCGCATTTATGGGGAAAGAAAGTTTTGCAATCGTATAATGCTCATTAAAATCAAGCTTGCATCTGACTTCAACGTTTTTACTTCCTCTCCACAGTGAAAAATACTGAGTCAGAGCCGATTTGTTGTAGGTTGTTGTAACCTTGATTGTTGCACGAAGATATCCCGTTTCAACAATTTCAAGCTTTGCATCAGAGAACATACCGATATCACGGTTGAAGTCGAAAACTCTGTGTGCCCATGTGTCTGTATGGAAATCATCCTCAATAATTGCCTTTGCAATTGGCTTTTCAGCCATTTCTTTGCCTGTTTCCTTGTCAATGTAACTGTCAATTGCGCCTGTGTGCTTGTTGATAATGATTTTAACCTTGCTGTTTTCGATCGTGTTTTCAGTGACTACAAATTCATTTTCTACCGGTTTTGGCTGATAATTCTGGTCTTCCTTGAAAATGAAATATGTGCCGTAACCGTAAGGCTCAAGCTCAACCTCAAACATACACTGCAGGAAATGTCCTCCGTCTGTGTAAGGCGCACGGATAAGCTGGAAAGGAACTTCTCTGTCCTCTGAATCAAGAACGCCTGAAACCCAACCGATACCGAAGCATACCTTTGCTTTCACAGGGAATGAGTGGGGATTGAAAACCACCATGGGGCAACCTTCACCCTCGCGGATCCACAGTCTGTCACGTTTGACTGACGGTCTGTATTCGAGGAATTTTGTTGTATTCACACGCCATGAAATTCGCTCAGCACCAAAAGTGCCCACCTGAAGGGCAGTTTCACTTGCATAACCGAAAGCGTTGTAAGCGTCAATGTATGCAGGCTTGATTGAGCAGCCTGCAAGAATATCGTGGAACTGGTTGAACATTACGCTCTCCCAAGCTCTCTCTATAGATTTCGTCTTAGGCTGAGAGCCTGTAAGAAGTGTTGACATAAGGTCGATTTTCTCAGCATAAACCAAGTCGTTCTCAGCTCGTCTGTTCATTTCCTTGACCTTGCTGTTTGCACTGTAGCAGCCGCTTGCGTGATGCTGTAAGTCTTCGTCAACCGTGGGGATATCAATTTTGTCAATGTTTTCTCTTACATAGTCGAAGTAATCGTCTGTCTTTGAATAAATGAAAACATCTTTTCCGTGTTTTTTGCGAAGCTCTTCGGCTTCGTTCAGATGCTCAATTGAGGGACCGCCGCCGTGGTTACCTATGCCGTAAAAAATCATCTGAGGCTGTTCGAGAGCCTCACTGTATTCAAATCGGTGGTCACCTATAGCACCGCCGTATCCCATGGGGATTCTGAAAGCGAGAACTGTTGAGCCGTCAGGACTTGACCAATGGTGAAGATTTTTCTTGGGCAGATTTGGTTTTTCTTCAATGTCATTGGGACGGTGATAAATGTAATTTTCAATGCCCGATTTTTTCATAATCTGAGGCAACATTCCGTTGTGACCGAATGAGTCAACATTGTAGCCCGTTCTGACAATTGAACCGAATTTTTCTTTAAAGAATTTCTGTGAGTAAAGGAAGTGTCTTGCGAACGACTCTCCTGAGGGAATGTTACAGTCAGGCTGAACCCACATACCGCCTGTAACACACCAACGGCCCTCTTTATATCTCTGCTTGATTTCCTCAAACATTTCAGGCTCGCTAAGTTCTATCCATTTATAATAAGAAGCACAAGCAGACGTGAATATGTAATCGGGAAATTCTTTCATTCTGTCAAGTGCTGCCCTGTAAGTAGATTTAACAAGGCTGAGTCCCTCAGGAACGCGCCACTGCCACACAGGGTCAAGGTGTGCGTTACCTATGAGATGATAAGTTTTTTTCATGTGCTTTCGCTCCTTTGCGAAATAATATTCACCTCAATTATGACAGAATTATTTTGTGTTTTCAAGTGTATTCAATCAACAAAAAAATCACGGTTCCCTTGTGGAAAATGACTAACTCTCGTTTTCTGAGAATAAACCCTCAAAGCGAGAGGTAGACAAAGGGATTTTTCAGGACTATAATATATTCATCAGCTGATAAAAAATCAGAAAAGGTGATAATTTATGAGTACAGGCTTCGGAAATAATTTAAAAAGGTTGAGAATTTCAAAAAATCTGACACAGGAACAAGTGTCCCAGACTCTGAATGTTTCCTCCAAATCCGTTTCACGCTGGGAATGCGGAGCCACAATGCCCGATGTAATGTTACTCCCCGAAATTGCAAAGCTTTACTGTGTAACTGTTGATGACTTATACAAGGAAAAGTCAATAGCTTATGATAATTATGCTCAGAGGCTTATGTCTGTCTACGAACAAAGTGGCAGAAAAGAAGATTTCTGGAACGCTGAAAATGAATTTGCAAAACTGTTGAAAGAAGGCAAGTGCACAATGAAAGACTTATGCCACTACGCTATACTATATCAGTTTTTTATGCAGGACTGCAAAAAGAATTCGCTCGAGCTTTTTGACAAAGGTCTCAGAATGGGCGCAGAGAATGATGAAGACACTTATCATTGGATAGAAAGACAGAAAATGTGTCTGCTTTCGAGTGTAGGTGAAGATGAAGTTAACATCCGCGAGTACACGGAAAGGTTTGACAAAAATTCAGATGATGTATATAATTTTATAAACTTGCTTGTTGCCCATTTCTTTGCAGGAAACAATGAAAAAGCACTGGAAATCTTCACAGAAGCAGAAAGAAAATTTAAGAATTCATCAATTCTCTACATCTTCGGCGGTGATATTTATAAAAGACTTAAGATGTATGATAAGGCGATAGAGTGTTGGGATAAATCAATAGCAATTGATTTGAGTTTTACTGCCGCCCTCTGGTCAAAAGCAAGTTGTTTTGAAGAAATCGGTGAGTACGAAAAAGCCTGTGAAATATGGAAAGAAATAATTTCATGGTATGAAGAAAAAGGCTACGAAATAGAAGCACAAGAGCCGAGAAAAAGGTTGGAAGAATGTAAAAGGAGGCTTTGAGCATGAAATACACCTGGCAGGACTACAATCCGAAAACGATGGACTTTGTGGAAAATTGGCTGGATGAATATGCAGTGGAAAAGACAGGTATTGATGATGGCTGGGAAGATTTTTATGAATATTGGTCAAACGATAAAAACACCGTTCCGGGTGAAAACCTCTGGTGCAAGGTTGTGTTTGAAAACAACAAGCCTTTCGCTGTTGTTGCAGTTGGTTTCCATGATGAAAATACGTTTACAATAATGGAAATAGTTATAGATCCGACTTGCCGAAGACAGGGTAAAGGAAGTGAATTGTTAAAAGAACTTCTTGCCAATGGTGAGTTCATTCTCGGCAAGGAAGTTCAGATAGCAGAAGCGGTTATTTATCCGAGCAATCTCGCCTCGCAAAAAGCATTTGAGAAATCGGGCTTCAGATTCCGTAATGCTCAGGAAGACGGAGGAGCATGGGATTATGTATACGAGAAGGAACTCGTTTTTGGAATCAGCAATATTTCTTGTCTTGAAAACATAAAGCAAACCCACGAAATCAGATCTGTCGGCATAGATGAAAGAAAAGTTTTTAACAAACATTTAAAGCTTTGCAAGCCAAAAAGCAAGAGGCTATTTTTCAAAGGAGTGTCGCAATCTGACTGGGAAAAGTGGAATAAGGATGGGACTGAGTACTACCTTTTGTTTGTTGACGGAAAACCTGTCTCAAGGTGTGCAATAGAAAAATACAGTAATGACAAATGGGAAGCAGCAGATGTAAGAACCGCGCCTGAATACATAAATAAAGGCTATTCAAAGGAAGTTGTGGCGTATGTCACACGGAAAATCCTTGAGCAGGGCAAAACCGCCACGTGCAGAACACTTGCAGGTAATTCCGCAATGTTGAAAGTTATAGATACACTTGGGTATAAACGAAAATAAAGAACACAAAAAACAAAATCAACATCGTAGAGGGACGGGTCACCCGTCCTGTTTTTAATTGAGCAAAACAACTAAAAAGGAAAGAGCGCTATAGTAAAAAACCACAAAATAAAGTGTGGGAGAGGAAGAAAAGTGTAGGTATAG
>CAZDQE010000085.1:0-6368 GCA_964507395.1 uncultured Eubacteriales bacterium
AGCGATCATTTCGTTGAGCTTCATACCTGCTGCAACACCTGCAAGGTATCTGCCCTGATAGATAGAGGCAAACGCATTGTGGAAGTTGTCAAGGTCTGATGTGTGAGCCTGTGTACCAGTAGCATGACAGAACTGAACATCAGGATATTTTTCTGCAGCTTCCATAAGGAATGACTCGTGACCGAATGAGTCAGCAAAAATAATGTTACAACCGTCAACTTCAATAAGCTCGATAGCTGCGTCTGTGCAATCAGAAGACTCAGGAATCTGAGTTTTCTGAGCATATTCAACACCCATGTTTTCACATGCTGCTTTCGCTGCTTCCATAAAGTTTTTGTCGTAAGTTGAGTTTTCATCGTGCAAGAAGATAAAACCTACCTTAATAGCACTCTTGTCTGTGTCTTCTCCGCCACCGCAAGCAGCAAGTGAAAATACCATTACTACTGCGAGGAGAATTGCCAAAAGTTTTTTCATGTTTTTTCCTCCGTTTTAAAGAAATTTATAGCTAAAAAATTGCTACCAAAAATTCAACAGAACACGATTGATCCGTCATCATGCATTTCCTTTATTCTTGCAAGTGACTCCACACGTATTCCTTTTGCTCTGATGAGGTCTCCGCCGGGCTGGAATGCCTTTTCAATTGCAATTCCTGCACCTACAACCTCCGCCCCTGCCGATTTGATAATATCACAAAGTCCCATTAAAGCACATCCCTGTGCAAGGAAATCGTCAATGACAAGAATTTTATCACCTTTATTCAGAAAATCCTTAGAAACAATTACATGGTTTTCATTACCGTGTGTGAAGGAGTGAACAACAACCGAATACACATCACCTGCTATGTTCCTTGATTTACTTTTTTTGGCAAAAACAACAGGAACATTAAAGTGCTGTGCGACAATACTTGCAATTGCAATTCCTGATGCTTCAATTGTAAGAATCTTGTTCACACCTGCATCTTTGAAAAGGCGATACCATTCTTTTCCCATTTCGTTAAACAAATTCACATCAAGCTGATGATTAAGAAAACTGTCAACCTTCAGAATGTTTCCCGGAAACACCTTTCCGTCCTTTAAAATTCTTTCCTCAAGAAGTTTCACTGAATCACACCTTAAATCTTTTTATATAAATATAAACCAAATGTCAAACATTGTCAACAGTTTAAGACAATTATCCGAACAGATTTTTTTCTGTTTCAAGACACAAGTAATGGTATACAGGCAAATGAAGCTCCTGTATCTTGTAGGTTTCAGTCTCAGGAACTTTTATCACACAATCCGCGAAATCATCAATTATGCACTTATTTGCTCCTGTAAGGCATAAGCTTTTAATCCCCATCGCCTTTGCAACTTTTACAGCATTAACGACATTTTTAGAATTACCTGAGGTTGATATTCCGATAAGCAAATCATTTTCTCTCGCAGAAGCATAAAGAAGCTGAGCATAAACCATATCAGAATTCACATCATTATTATAAGCAGTCATTACGCCCGTCTGCGAACAGAGAGAAAAAGCAGGAATACCTCTCTGAAGATTTTCATTGAAAACCTCTGCTTCATCTCCCAGAAGAGCCTGAAGTTTTTCTTTATCTTTCCGGGGAATTTTTCTCGGCAACACAAAGCTTTTCATAAGCTCACCTACAATATGTTCACTATCAGCACAGCTCCCGCCGTTACCGCATACTAAAATTTTTCCGCCGTTTTTATATGTGTCACACATCATCTGAACGCCTTTTTCCATACTTTCACAACAGGAAGCAAGACCCTCGCATCTTTTGAAAACATCGTTCATAAAATCAATCCAATCATTTTCATTAACAGTATTGTATCAAAATCTGACAAAAAAAACAATATAAAAATCGAAAAACAACCATGCTCGTCGAGTGTTGATAAGGAAGTTTTTTGTTTCTCAGACAAAAATCCTTGTATTATTGCCAAAAGTCTCGCAAGACGTTAGCCTGCTGCATTTTATGGCTTCAATTCAAGCAATTTTGCTTTTCTGTGAAACTGCGAAGCACTTTAAAAAGTGAAATTGCGTGTGCAAGAAAAAGAAAACGCACTGATAATGCTATCGCATGTCAGCGCGTTTTGACGTATTATTGTGCCGCAAGTTCACATTTTAAAGAAATACTTCTTTATCAACGTTCAGCATTCAAGTGACTGTTTTTATGTATCAGAAACCGCCGTTTAAAGTTACTTCATAGTCAATTACTGCACCTGCATCATCAACCTCAAGACCTTCAATATAAAGATCATTAATCACAGGTGTGCAGACATATTTCCATGTACCCTTTTCTATTACACACTTCTCATTAATTTTAACTTTTACAACCGCATCTGTGTAATGAATTTTAATATCAGCATCTTTGTATCTTACATCAAACTGAGAAAATTGTTCTGCAACTTCAGCAACACCGTTTACAACACTTATAGCGTGACCTACAGTACCCTCAAAGGTTTTACCGTAAACACCGTCTGTCTGGTCTTTCATCGTCATTTCAACAACAGTGTAATTTCCGCTCTTATATGCTTTGGCTGTTTTACAATCAGATGCCGTTAAGTCCCAATAACCGCCGGTGATCCCCTCAACATCGATTGCATTAAGCTTCATAACACCTCTGATAATACCTTCTGCAAAGTTAAGAAAAGTCCCGAGACCTCCTGCCGCTTTAAGAGAATCCTTCCTCATTACCATTGTCTGCTTTGAGGTAACATGTGTGGAATTCTCACATGCTTTTTTATAGTAAGCTACTACTTCTTCCATGCTCCAATCAGCGGGATCCTTGCTGACACTTGCAGTCTGTTTTTTTGTTGTACTTTCGGTTTTTTCCTGAGACGCCTTCGTTGTTGTTTTCTTCTCGGTTTCCTCAACTTCAATTATCTCAGTAACAACCTCCGTTTCGCCTTCCTCGTTTGTAACGACCTTAGTTACAACCTCGGTTTCGATCTCGTTATTCACCTCTGAATCAGCAAGAGTTGTATTTTCAACAGTTATATCTTCGTCTTCCGATTTGCCGAAACACGAGGCAAAAAGAAATGTCATCGCAAAAACTAACATCAAAGCAACTATCTTTTTCATTTTCAATCTCCTTCTTCTTAATTACTATATAAATTTACAATAATTCGACAATATTGTCAATGTAAAAATTATTAAGAATTATTCTTCATTGGTGCTGCATTTTCTGTCAAGATAATCATTCTTAATCTCTTTGAAGAATTCTTCTTTTTCTTTCCCGTCAAGAGAACGAAAATACATAACAAGGAGTTTTTCTTCTGACGAAAGTACAGTATCTTTTCTTTCGGAACCCGCATTATAAACGACCTCGGGAGCATTGAGTTCAGACATTCTGGGTCTTTCTTCCTCCTCCAAAAACTCAACAATAGAAACATCAAAAATCTTTGCAATTTTCTTTATTAAAGAAAACTCCGGGTTTGTCTTGGAATTTTCATAAGAAATATAGGTAGTTCTCTTTACACCGATTTTATCGGCAAATTGCCCCTGTGTCAGTCCATTTTCTTCTCTGATTTTTCTCAATATATTGCCAACACTCATTTATTACGTCTCCTTTTGAATTTTCCGTTACGTGAGAAAGCAAGGATAAACATTGAGCACAGCGCACCGATCGTTCCGTTGATCAAATCCCACATTGTGTCGGTTAAGCCGACCTCAGAGAACAAATCAGAGCGTTGCATAAACATTCCGTATAGTCTGTCCATGGTAAACTCATATATTTCCCAACCGACCAATATGGCAATTGCGCCCGTAAAAGAAAACATCGCCTGCATTGCAGGACCAGTTTCTCTGTTTTTTCCGTTGACAAGTGGAATTAGTTCAAACATAAAGCTCTGAGAAAGAACACCCGCAAAGGTATGAAGAATTATATCCATATACTCAAAATCAGTATGAAGATTCAGTGATGTACCAATAACACAACCTACACAAATAAAAACATTGAGTTCTGTCTGAAGATAGTAAGGAACCTTTGTTATAAAAGAACGGCCTCCCCACATCTGAAACATATCCCATAAATGCGTAAAAGCAATTGCAAAAAGGGACTGCAAAAACTGTACAGAATTTCCAAGAAGAAATTCAATTATACCCCATACCAGAAGTGCTGTTCTGCAAAAAATCCATATAGCGGTATGTGCCTTGGGTTTTACTGGTATAGAATTACTGTTACGAATAGACATTAAAACTTTCCTTTACATGTTTCTTTTGATAACACGAACATCGTTACCTTTGAAATTCATAATGGTATAATCGCCAAGTATGCGTGAAGCTACTCGTTGGGTATACCTGTCTTCAATTTCACTGAAATCAAAGTTTGTGCTTATAATGGTAGGCTTGGAAAGCATCAGGCGTGTGTTTATTATATTATAAACAGCCGAAACTGTAAACTGAGTTGAAAACTCAGCACCTAAATCATCAACAATAAGCAGATCACACTCATGTATAGACTGTTCGGCACCAATGCCTGCACTTCTGCCGAATTTTTCGTTTTCAATACTTGAAAGAAGATTTTGTGCAGAGCCGTAGATTACAGAATAGCCTTTCTGTGCCGCTTCACCTGCAATTGCAAGCGATAAATGTGTTTTTCCGAGACCCGTATCACCGTACATGAGAATATTGCCTGATGCACATGAAAAATCTTCTGCATAATTTTTGCAGTAGCTATAAAAACTTTTCATTCTGTTTCTCGGAATGATACCGCTTTCATCAGGTTTGTCGGAATAATTTTCAAGTGAAAAATTATCAAATCTGAATCTCTCAACGGGAAGTTTGTCGCAAAGTGCATTGTAAGTCATTTGCCTGATAGTATTCCTGAGGCATTCGCACATTTTCCCTTCTACAAAGCCTGTATCGCTGCAAAGTGAACACGTATATTTTTCTTGCAGGTAATCTTCAGGTAAATTTGCTTTTTTCAAAGTATCTTTAATTACTTGCTGTGCCTCAAGATTCTTTTTGGAAATTTCATTAATAAAATCCTGTGCTTTTCCGCCAAGACCAAGTGCTTTCACACATTCTGCTGCAGTTTCTGCCATAATTCTATATGCTGAAGAAATTTCAGGATAAAGTCTTTTGCATTCTTCTCTTCTGTGTCGTGCAAGCATCTGAGCCTCTGCACGTCTTCTGTCAATTTCATTTCTTGCTTTTGTATATATTTCCTTATTGACAGCCATCAGACATTACCCCCTTTCCTCTTGTAAACGAGCTCAGTTTCTTCATTCTTTCTGAGCACTTCATCAATGTTATATGACGATTTTTTTCTCTGTTTATTTTCTGCTTTTAATACAGGCTGCACCGAAACAGCACTTCTCTCCTGTTTTGCCTTGGCTACATCTGAAGGTGTTCGCAGTCCGTTTTCAAACCAGTTTTTGAGTATTTTATCCATGTAAGGAAAACTCATTTTCTGGATATTATTTGCTGTTTCCTCATAAGCTAAAAAAATCATATCCATGTTAAAACCGTATTCATTTTTCCAACGGTTGAGATATTTCATCTGTGCTGAAGTAGGTCTTGGAGTCGAAATGCCGGTTCTCAATCTGAATTCTCCCCACATTTCGTCAGAAGCCTTCAGTTCGTTGATAACCTCATCGGCTTTTTCAAGGGTATCAATTTCTCTTTCTCCCCAGTCTTTACCAATTTTTGCTATGTAAGAGGTAGAAGTTTTCCCTACAGATACGCAGTATTCAATGATAGTAACTATAACCTCAACAGGCAAGCCGTAAGCATCGTGCATCATCAACAAAACCGCCTGTCCGTCATGACCGATTGTTTTGCCAAGTCTGAGCTGAGCTTCATTGAACAGAAAACGAACTTCTTCGCTTTCATCTCCTCTTGCTACAATCTGCTCAACTGTGGGTTTTACTGCTTCTATGTCAGGAAGAACTATCTTTTCATCCTGCTTTTTTGTCTGAACAGAGGGTGTTTCATCTTTTTCTTCAGGAATTGATTCTACTGCAAAATCTTTACCTGCAGGCACCAAAAGTCCGATTTCAGACCAGAATGTAAGAGCGTCAGAGCAATCCGCCGCAGATACACCTATATCTTTTGACATTTCATCAACGCTTTTTTCATCAGCAGAATGACGCATTACCCACAACAACACTTTGAGCTGAACTGAGCCTGCCAGCCTTATGTGTTTGTCCACAACCTCAGAAGGCACAGCAAAAGACTTATTCCATTTTGACGGGTTTATTATAAAATCCATTATTTATGCCTCCTGTAAATCGCAATTAAAATATATTATACACTAAAATGTACTGAGTTTCAACAATTCTTAAAAATTTCTTTGATAAATAAAACATACAGATAAATTATAATTTGTCATTGCCTTCCCCTCGAGGGGAAGGTGGGTTTTGCAACGC
>CAZDQE010000086.1:0-1414 GCA_964507395.1 uncultured Eubacteriales bacterium
TGTCATCGCTTGTTTTGCTTTTCGGTAAAACCGAATTTATTCAGAATATGATGGCATCGTCGGGTGCCGGAAATCTTCTCATGTTCCTTGTACTTATGATTGGTGTCAACGGCCTTGTTGAAATCGCCTCATGCCTTGTTGTGGCTTCTGCACTGAGTAAAGCACTCAGTGTTGCAAATAAAAAAATGCGAATCTGAAAAAACAAAAGCCGTACATATCCTGTACGGCTGATTTTGCAAAGGAGAGAGATACATGATTTTTCCAAAGTCAAAAGAAAAAAGCTTAAGTCCTGAGCTTTTCAAAAATCCCACCAACGAATACCGCGGTGAACCTTTCTGGGCGCTTAATAACAACCTTGACAAGGAAAAAATGAAAAAACAGTTGGACTTTTTTGAGGAAATGGGTATAGGCGGAGCACACATGCATTGCCGTACAGGTCTTGATATTGACTACATGAGCGATGAATATGTTGAGCATATCAAGGCAGTTGTTGAGCGTGCAAAAGAAAAGGGTATGAAAGCATATCTCTATGATGAGGACCGCTGGCCCTCAGGCTTTGCAGGCGGACTTGTAACCTGCAATGAAGAATACAGAGCAAGATACATAGCTTTTTCACCCATAAAGAATGAGGATGCTGTTGAAAGAAACCTTAATAACTCTTCAAGTGCAGGTGCACTCAGCCGCGATGGCGAGCTTCTTGCGAAATACGATATCACTCTGGAAAACGGATATCTTAAAAGCTATAAAAGGCTTTCCGAAAACGAAGACGGAGAAAATGTGTGGTACGCATACCTTGAGGTTTCAAAGCCCTCTGCATGGTTTAACAATCAGACCTATACCGACACACTCAATCCCGATGCGATCAAAAAATTTGTGGAGGTAACGCATCAGAAATATTATGATGCACTTGAGGAATATATCGGGGACACAGTTCCTGCAATCTTTACTGACGAGCCTCAGCATACGAGAAAAACTTCTCTTGACTTTGCAGAGGACAGAACAAGTGAAATTATTCCCTTCACAGGCAGACTTCCCGAAATCTACAAAGAAAAATACGGTGAAGATTTCTTTGATACACTTCCTGAAATTTTCTGGGATTTGCCCGAGTCAAAGGTGTCTCTTGCAAGATACAGATACCATGACCTTACAACTGAGCTTCTGGCATCTGCATTTGCCGATACTATCGGAACATGGTGCGATGAGCACAATCTTCCTCTTACAGGTCACATGATGGAAGAACAGAATCTCAATTCACAGACGGCAGCAATAGGCGAGGCAATGCGTTCCTACCGTTCATTCGGTCTGCCGGGCATTGATATGCTCTGCGACCAGAGAGAATATACAACTGCAAAACAGGCGCAGAGTGCTTCTCATCAGTACGGACGCGAAGGTGTTCTCAGTGAGCTTTACGGTG
>CAZDQE010000086.1:1424-6194 GCA_964507395.1 uncultured Eubacteriales bacterium
TTACGGTGTTACAGGCTGGGAATTTGACTTCCGCGGTCACAAACAGCAGGGCGACTGGCAGGCAGTTCTCGGAATCACAAACCGCGTTCATCATCTTTCGTGGTACAGCATGGAGGGCGAGGCAAAGCGTGACTATCCGGCATCAATTTTCTATCAGTCACCGTGGTATAAGGAGTATAAGCTTGTTGAAGACCATTTCGCAAGAGTCAACACTGCTATGACAAGAGGTAAGGCAGATGTTAAAGTAGGTCTTATTCATCCCATTGAAAGCTATTGGCTTCATTTCGGACCTCAGGAACAGACGGGGCTTTACCGCGAAGAGCTTGAACAGAATTTCCAGAATGTAGTTCTGTGGCTTCTTTCAAATCAGCTTGATTTTGATTTTATCGCAGAATCGCTTCTTCCCTCGCAGTGCAAAGAACAGACAGGCAAAAAGCTTGCAGTGGGTGAAATGGCTTATGATGTCGTTATTGTGCCTGCCCTTGAAACAATCAGAAAAACAACTCTTGAAAGACTTAAGGCTTTCCGCGAAGCGGGCGGTAAAGTGGTTTTCCTCGGCTCAGTTCCTGCACACGTTGATGCAGTCCGAAGCGATGACGCAAAAGATTTTGCAAAAATATGTGACAATGCTTCTTTCACACAGGCAAGCTTAGTCAAGAGTCTTGAAGAATTCAAAACGGTTTATCTTCTTGACGATGATGGCAGAAATGCCAAAAATCTCTTCTATCAGATGAGAAACGATAACGATTGCAAGTGGCTCTTTATTGCAAATGCGGAAAAACGCACGTCAGACCTTATTGATGAAACGGAGCTTACAATCAGGGTCAGAGGCACTTTCAATGCAGAGGTTTATGACACGCTGACAGGCGAAATTTATCCTATAGCAACGGATTGCAGAAACGGTTTTACAGTAATCAGAAAGTTGATTTACAGTCACGACAGCCTTCTTCTCAGACTGACGGAAGCCGAGGAGCATTCAGCAGACCTCACCATTACAGAAAGAGAGGTTGCTGAGAGAATCCACCTTCTCGGTGAAATGGAATATGAAATGTCAGAGCCGAACGTAGCTCTTCTTGAAAGGGCAGAGTACCGTTTCGACGGCGGAGAATGGCAGAATGAGGAAGAAGTTCTTCTCATTGATGACAAGTTCAGAGATGTTCTGGGTTATCCCTCAAGAAGAGAGTCTGTAGCTCAGCCGTGGGTAATCAAAAATGATGAAAATTCAGACCATACACTTGAACTCCGTTATACAATCCATTCAGAAATTGATACGGAAAACGATGTTTATTTTGCTTACGAAAGACCTGAGCTTTGTGAAATCAAGGTGAACGGAAATGTTCTCAAGCAGAAATATGAAGGCTTTTATGTTGACGAGTGTCTTGTGAAAATGAATATCGGTAAGCTTCATAAGGGTGATAATGTTATTGAAATCAAAATGCCCTTTGCAAAGAAAACAAATGTTGAATGGGGTTATCTTCTCGGCGATTTCGGAGTTTGTGTTGAAGGCGAAAAAATAACAATTACAGAAAAACGCGAAAAAATCTGCTTCGGTGAGTATTTAAGATTCGGCATGCCCTTCTACGGCGGAAATATCACTTACAAATACAAGATAAACGTAGCTGAGGGTGATTACAGACTTGCATGCACAATGTTCAGAAATCCCGTTATTGCGGTTTCACTTGACGGCAAGGACTGCGGAAGAATCGCATTTGAGCCTTATTCGGCAGAACTCGGTCACTTGGCAGAGGGCGAGCATCTTCTCGAAATCACAGCCTTCGGTCACCGTTACAACAGCTTCGGTGCAATCCATAACAATGACCTGGGCAGAAAGTGGCACGGTCCTGATGCATGGCGCGTCAGCCATGAGGAATACACAAAATATTATTTCTTCAAGAGCATCGGCATCCAGAAAGAGCCTGTCCTTGAAAAATTGGAGGAAGAAAAATGAGATTTGTAGGTTATGCGCTTCTTGCAGTGGTGGTTATACTTCTGCTTGTTGCAGTTGTGAACGCAATCAGAATCAAAGCAAAACCTATCAAGGGCAAAGAATCTCTTGACTATACAAAAGAAGAAGAAAAAGCATACGCTGAAAAGCTTTCAAAAATGGTTAAGGTTCCCTCAGTTTCTTTGAGAGGGAACACAGACCTTACTGAGTTTTACAAACTTCACAAAGTCCTTGAAGAAGAATTTCCGCTCGTCCATGAAAAGCTTGAAAAAGTGGAAATTGAAGGCAATCTTCTTTTTAAATGGACGGGTAAGGATTCATCACGTGCATTCCTTCTTATGGGACATCAGGACGTAGTTCCTGCAGAAGAAACTGACTGGAAATATGACCCGTTTTCAGGTGAAATTGCAGACGGTGCAGTTCACGGCAGAGGCGCAATGGACTGCAAATGTACAGTTCTTGCAGAGCTTTCAGCGGTAGAAGAACTCCTTGCTGAGAATTTTGTTCCCGAATGTGACGTTTATCTTGCTTTCTCAGCCAACGAAGAAATCTTCGGCGGCGGTGCAGACCTGATTATTGATTATCTTATTGAAAAAGGTGTAAGACTTTCATCAGTTATGGACGAGGGCGGAACGATTATGGAAAAAGCCTTCCCCGGAGTTGCTTGTGATACAGCAGCAATCGGTATCGTTGAAAAAGGTAACTGCAATATTAAAATTGTCGCAAAGGGCGCAGGCGGACATTCTTCAACTCCGCCGAAAAACACTCCTCTTGCACGTCTTGCAGCCTTTGTTAACGAGGTTGAAACAAAGAAACCCTTCAAAAAGCAGATGGGCGAGCCTGTGAAACGTATGTTTGCATCGGTTGCACCTTATGCATCTTTTCCCATGAGATTGGTGCTTGGCAACGTATGGCTCTTTAAGCCTGCACTTATTGCACTTCTGCCTGCTCTTTCATCCTTCGGTGAAGCATTCCTCTCAACTACATGCGCGTTTACAATGTGCGGCGGCTCAACAACTCCTAACGTCATTCCCGATGAGGCTTATGTTATCTGCAATATCAGACCTTCGGTTCATCAGGATGCAGACGCATCAATTGCAGTTCTTGAAAAAATTGCGGCAAAATATGATTTGCAGGTTGAGCCCATGAACAGAAGAAGCGCATCAAAGGTTACAGACCCCGACGGCGAAGAGTTTGCATATCTTAAACAGTGCATCAATGAAACACTTCCCGAAGTGTGCGTAACACCTTACTTTATGGCAGGCGCAACAGACTGCCGTTTCTATGAGAGGGTTACAGATAACTGTCTTCGTTTCTGTCCCGTTAAGCAGACACCGAAGCAGCTTGCGGCAATGCATGCAGCGAACGAAAACATTTCTACCGATAATCTGGCAGTCGGCGTAAAATTCTATAAATATTACATCAAAAACCATAAATAATTCTCAGGTGTTCAGAAGTTGAAAAAAGAAAACATATTTAAAATTATTGCAATTATTCTTCTCGCAGTGGTGGCGGTAGTCTGTGCGGCGCTTGCCTTCCCTGACCGAGAAGAGAAAGAAGAAGAAACAACAGAAGAGAAAACAACTCTCCCCGACGGTTTTTACCGTAACGGGGAGGATTGGTGCTTTTATGAGAACGGAGAAGAATCCTCGAAAACCGATAAAATCGAAGGCACTGTTGACGGAAAAAGCGGTCTCTGGATGACCGTTGACGGCAAGGTTGATTTTTCCCTGACTTCCCTTGAAAAAGCTGAAAATGACACGTGGCAGTACGTGAAAAACGGTGAGGTTACAGAAGAAAGTGATTCATCCGTTTCTTTAATTTTCGGTGAGATGCTTGATTCAATCAGCGGGGAAAAGATGATTTCAACCTTTGGGAATTTTGAGCTTTCAGAGGAAAACAAAAATCTTCTTCAGAGTGAAATTGACAAAAACACATCAAAAGGCTATAAAACAGGCTTTGTTGTGATGAATCTGAATTCTCTTGAAGGCTTCAGCTACAATGCAGATGAAAAAATTTACTCTGCAAGCACTATCAAAGGACCTTACATTGTGTCCATGGTAAAGAGTGATAATTCTCTGCTTGAAAAAGAGAAAACGAGAATTGAAGCAACTCTCATACGCTCTTCAAATTATGACTATGAAAGTCTGCGTGACAAATACGGAAACGAGCATTTTATTAGCTTCTCTGCAGAAACAGGAAACGATTTAGTTGTTGACACTACGCGTAATTATCAGTTTTTGACACCGCGGAAGCTTGCACATCTGTGGCTTGGTAATTATATTTTCTTTGAAAGCGGAGAAACAGGGGATAGCCTCGGCAAAATCTTTGAAAATCCCGTGATTTCACCGATTCATGAAATATTTTCTGAAGAATTTATAACCCGCACAAAGGCAGGCTGGATTACAAAAAACAACACAAGAGTTACAAACGATGCAGGAATCGTCTACACGGAAAACGGCGACTTCCTTGTCGTGATAATGACCACCGCACCATGTGATTTTTCAGTTGTTGAAAACATGGCAGAAGCAATTAAAAGCATAATCTCGTAATTGCATTGCAGGGGATTTTTTAATGCAGAGTGCAGAACGCAGAATTTCGGGCCTGCGGCGCAATTTATATTGCAGCGATGCCCGTTTCGCAGAGGCGATTCACGAATTGCCCGTCTTTAATTTCATAAAAACTCGCGGGATATTCGTGAATCTCACATACAAAAGTTATAAAATTTATCTATATTATCGTAGAGTCGAACTTTGTTCGCCTTTTATGCATCCTTTGGCTTTGTGCAAAGGAAAACACAGTTTTCCCCTACGTAATGCATTACC
>CAZDQE010000087.1:0-6026 GCA_964507395.1 uncultured Eubacteriales bacterium
AATCAGTAATTTGCATACCGTCCACCTCCTTTTAACAATTGCTCGTACCAGCTAGCCTTCTTAACTCCAGCAATTTTGCCCTCATGAGCAAGTTCTCTGAAGCAGATACGGCATACTCCGTACTTGCGAAGGTAGGCATGTGGTCTACCGCAGATTTTACATCTGTTGTACTGTCTTGTTGAGAATTTAGCAGCTCTCTGCTGTTTCTCTTTCATTGCTTTTTTGGCCACAGTTATTCCTCCTTACTTTGTGAACGGAGCGCCCATAAGTGCAAGCAATTCACGGGCTTCTTCGTCTGTATTTGCGGTTGTAACAAAGCAAATGTCCATACCGCGAACTTTATCAATTTTATCGTAGTCGATTTCAGGGAAAATAAGCTGTTCTTTGACACCCATTGAGTAGTTACCACGGCCATCGAAAGAATCAGGATTGATACCTCTGAAGTCTCTTACTCTGGGGAGAGCGAGATTGAAGAATCTGTCAAGGAATTCATACATTCTGTCTCCACGAAGTGTTACTTTAACACCGATTGTCATACCTTCACGAAGTTTGAAGTTAGCAACTGATTTCTTTGCCTTACAACGAACGGGGGTCTGACCTGTGATCTGCTTGATATCTGAAACGATAGCATCAATAACCTTGGGGTTTTCTCTTGCTTCGCCGCAGCCAACGTTGATTACGATCTTATCAAGCTTCGGGATTTGCATAACACTTTTGTATTCAAACTTTTTCATCATTGCAGGTGCAACTTCGTTTGTATAGAACTCTTTTAATCTTGCTGCCATGTCATGTTTCCTCCCTCTTATTTGATTTCTGCTAAGCAGTCGCGCTTCTTACAAGTGCGGACTTTCTCGCCTTTAGCATTGATTTTGCTGCCTGTTCTTGTGGGACGGCCACATTTGGGGCAGACAAGCTGAACTTTGTCAGCATAGAGAGCACTTTCAGCCTTGATAAGACCGCCCTGTTCGCCGGCCTTACGGGGTTTAACGTGCTTTGTTACGATATTGATGCCTTCAACGATAACCTTGCCCTCTTTGGGAGATACCTCAAGCACCTTACCTTTTGCACCACGATATTTACCGTTGATTACGATAACTTCGTCGCCTGTTTTAACGTGAACTTTATTATTCATGTTGTACTCCTCCCTATTAAAGCACTTCGGGAGCAAGTGAGAGAATCTTTGTGAAATCTTTTTCACGAAGTTCTCTTGCTACCGGTCCAAAGATACGTGTGCCTTTGGGATTTTTGTCTTCTCTGATAATAACAGCTGCGTTTTCATCGAAACGGATGTATGTTCCGTCTTCACGACGAACGCCGCTTGCGGTACGAACTACTACCGCTTTTACAACCTCGCCTTTTTTAACGACACCGCCGGGAGCTGCCTTCTTAACTGAAGCAACTACGACGTCACCGATATTGGCATACCTCCTGCCTGAACCGCCGAGTACGCGAATGCACATAAGCTCCTTCGCACCGGTGTTGTCGGCAACCTTGAGGTAACTCTGTTGCTGTATCACAGTGTTTGCCTCCTTCTTATCCTGCTAAATTATTTAGCTTTCTCGATTATTTCGACAACACGCCATCTCTTATCTTTTGACATCGGACGTGTTTCCATTACAAGTACACGGTCGCCTATACCACATTCGTTTTTCTCATCATGTGCTTTAAGCTTAACTGTGCGATTGATGATTTTCTTGTAAAGCGGATGCCTTACCTTGTCCTTGACGGTTACGACAACTGTCTTTTCCATCTTATCGCTGGTAACAATACCAACCTGAGTTTTTCTGAGGTTTCTTTCGCTCACTGCAACTGACCTCCCTTTCCTTATGCGTTATTGCCGTGAAGTTCGTTATCGCGCTGAACTGTTTTGATTCTTGCGATGTCCTTCTTAACGGCACTGATGCGCATGGGGTTATCGAGCTGGTTGATGGCCTGCTGGAAGCGCAGTTTGAACAGTTCATCTTTCAGTTCAAGAAGCTTAGCATCCAGCTCTTTAGCAGAGAGTTTTCTGATTTCACTGGCTTTCATTATTGCTCACCACCCTGTTCTTCCTTAGTTACAAACTTACATTTAATGGGAAGCTTGTTAGCTGCAAGACGCATAGCCTCACGAGCAACTTCCTCACTAACGCCCGCAATTTCAAACATGATTCTGCCGGGCTTAACAACTGCTACCCAATATTCGGGTGAACCTTTACCTGAACCCATTCGAGTTTCAGCAGGTTTCTCTGTGATCGGCTTATCAGGGAAAATCTTGATCCAAACCTGACCGCCACGCTTGATGTAACGTGTCATTGCGATACGGGCTGCTTCAATCTGATTTGAAGTGATCCATGCGGGTTCGAGAGCCTGAAGACCGAAATCGCCATGAGAAACCTTGTTACCGCGAAGTGCTTTACCTGTAAGACGGCCTCTGTGCACTCTACGATGTTTAACACGCTTAGGCAATAACATTATTTAGCTCCTCCTTCCCTGCGAGGTCTGCGGCGTTCACGACGATTTGTATCTCTGCTTTCGTGAAGAACCTCACCTCTGTAAAGCCAAACCTTTACGCCGATACGACCGTAAGTTGTCTTTGCTTCTGCAAAGCCGTAGTCGATGTCAGCTCTGAGTGTCTGAAGAGGGATTGTACCCTCGTGATAAGTTTCTGAACGAGCGATTTCTGCACCGCCAAGACGTCCTGAAACCTGAGTTTTGATACCTTTTGCACCGAGTTTCATTGCACGGCCGATTGACTGCTTAAGAGCACGGCGGAAAGAAATTCTTCTTTCGAGCTGTGAAGCAATGTTTTCAGCAACAAGCTGTGCATTGAGATCGGGCTGCTTAACTTCAATGATGTTGATTGAAACATCTTTGTCAGTGGCAAGCTTTTTCTTGCATACTTCTTTAAGCTTTTCGATTTCTGCGCCGCCGCGACCGATTACAAGACCGGGCTTTGCGCAGCTGATATTGATGCGAACGCGTTTTGCGTCACGCTCAATCTCAACCTTGGGAACACCTGCGGGAGCAAGTGTTTCGAGAAGATACTCACGAAGCTCGTAGTCTGATACGAGAGTATCGCCGAAATCCTTATGGTTTGCGTACCAACGAGAATCCCAATCTTTGATTACACCGATTCTCAGACCGGTGGGATGAATTTTCTGGCCCATAATTTTACCTCCTCCTCGCTTATTCTTTTTCCTTGAGTGTCAGAGTAATGTGCGAGGTTTTCTTGTTGATTCTGAATGCACGACCCTGAGCTCTCGGTCTTATACGCTTGAGGATGGGACCCTGACAAACATAGCATTCTGCTACATAAAGTCTGGATGCATCCATGTTGTGGTTGTTTTCCGCATTGGCCATTGCTGATTTGAGTAATTTCATCAGCGGTTCACACGCAGCCTTGGGCGTGTGTTTAAGAATTGCCATTGCTTTGTCTGCCGGCTGATTGCGGATAAGGTCTAAAACGATCTGCACTTTACGGGGTGCAATACGTACATAGGTTGCTTTCGCAGTAGCTTGCATGATTTACACACTCCTTTCGACTGATTATTTACCTGAATTAGATGTTTTTGAACCTGCATGACCTCTGAAGGTTCTTGTGGGAGCGAACTCGCCCAGCTTGTGTCCTACCATATCTTCTGTTACATATACGGGAACGTGTTTACGTCCGTCATGTACTGCGAATGTGTGGCCGACAAAGTCAGGGAAAATTGTTGAGCTGCGGCTCCATGTTTTGAGGACGATTTTTTCGCCCTTCTTGTTCATTTCCTCAACTCTCTCGAGCAGTTTCGGTTGCACGAAAGGTCCTTTTTTAACGCTTCTACCCATTATTGATAGCTCCTTTCATCAACTTACTTGCCGTTACGACGTCTTACGATAAGCTTATCGGACTGCTTTTTCTTAGCACGAGTCTTGAATCCAAGAGCGGGTTTGCCCCAAGGAGTACAAGGACCGGGACGTCCGATGGGAGACTTACCTTCACCACCACCGTGGGGATGGTCGTTGGGGTTCATAACAGAACCGCGAACTGTAGGTCTCCAACCCATGTGACGTTTACGACCTGCTTTACCGATCTTAACGTTTTCATGGTCTGTGTTGCCTACGATACCAATTGTAGCCATGCATTTTGCAGGAACGTTACGAAGCTCGCCTGAGGGAAGTCTGAGGAGTGCATAAGCGCCTTCCTTAGCCATAAGCTGAGCTGCGTTACCTGCTGCTCTTGCAAGCTGACCGCCGCGACCGGGGTTAAGCTCTACATTGTGAATGAATGTACCTGTCGGGATATTCTCAAGGGGAAGGGCATTACCGGGCTTGATATCAGCGTTGGGGCCTGCCATGATTGCATAACCAACCTTGAGTCCGTCGGGTGCAAGGATATATCTCTTATCGCCATCCTCGAATTCAACGAGTGCGATGTGAGCTGATCTGTTGGGATCATACTCAATTGTTTTAACTGTTCCCTTAACATCGAAGTTATCTCTCTTGAAGTCGATAACACGGTACTTTCTGCGATTACCGCAACCGCGATGACGAACAGTTATTCTTCCGTAGCTGTTACGACCTGATTTGTTCTTGAGAGGCTCAAGAAGACTTCTTTCAGGAGCGACTTTTGACAACCCGGAATAATCTGTAACCGACATGTTACGTCTTGCGTTTGTAGTCGGTTTATACATCTTGATTGACATTTTGTTCACTCTCCTCCTGACGGCTTTGCGGAGGATGTCGACCTCCATACTTTACCATCGGGTTTTAAAAAAATTTGATTTGTCAGTTAATTACATCATTCCATCGAAGAAATCGATTGTTTTTGAATCTTCAGTAAGTGTAACGATAGCTTTCTTCCAAGAAGCTGTGTAGCCCTGATGCATACCCTGTCTTCTGAGATGACCTCTGACGTTCATTGTGTTTACCTTAGAAACCTTAACGCCGAAAAGAGTTTCAACTGCTTTAGCAATTTCGATCTTGTTAGCGTCTTTAGCAACCTTGAATGTGTATTTCTTCTCAGAAACACCCATCATGCTTTCTTCTGTGATAATCGGACGGAGGATGATGTCCTGTGCTATTTTACTCATGCATATACCTCCTCGATTTTTGCAACTGAATCCTTGAGGATTACAAGTGTGTCGCAATTGAGAATGTCGTAAACATTAAGTGTGTTAACAAGAGTTGTTTTAACACCTGCGATGTTACGTGCGCTTCTGTAGATAACATCGTTTTTCTCAGGAAGAACGATAAGAACTTTCTTGCCTGTTTCAAGGTTTGAAAGAACCTTAGCAACTTCCTTAGTCTTGATTTCGCTGAGTGCGAGACTGTCAAGAACTACGATTTCTTCAGCTGCTGCCTTTGAAGAAAGTGCAGACTTCATAGCAAGTCTCTTAACTTTCTTGTTGATTGAGAAGCCGTATTCTCTGGGCTTAGGACCGTGTGCAATACCGCCGTGATACCACTGGGGTGATCTTGTTGAGCCCTGTCTTGCACGACCTGTGCCCTTCTGGCGCCAAGGCTTCTTGCCGCCGCCGCTGACTTCTGAGCGTGTCAGGGTTGACTGTGTGCCCTGACGCTGATTTGCAAGATAGTTGACTACACAAAGGTGCATTGCTGATGTGTTGGGTTCGATACCGAAGATACCGTCAGCAAGGTCAATATCTGAAACTTTCTTACCGTTTACGTCGAATACTGATACGTTAGGCATTTAGAACAACTCCTTTCTTACGCTTTCTTAACGCTGTTTACTACCATTACGATGCCCTTCTTGGGACCGGGGATTGCGCCCTTGATAGCGATGAGGTTGTTTTCTGCATCAACCTTTACAACGTCTAAATTCTGAATTGTAACTCTTTCTGCACCGAGGTGACCTGCGAGTTTCTTACCCTTGAATACTCTTGAGGGGTCTGAACAAGCACCGAGTGAACCTGCGTGTCTTGCAACAGGACCTGTACCGTGTGTTTCCTTGAGTCTTGAGAAGTTCCATCTCTTGATAGCACCGGCAGTACCCTTACCTTTGCTTGTGCCGACTACGTCAACTTTTTCGCCTGCTGCAAAGAT
>CAZDQE010000088.1:0-5854 GCA_964507395.1 uncultured Eubacteriales bacterium
CTGACGAAAAAATTTCTAAACATATTTTATACAATAGGTTTTTAGAAGTCCCCTGTAAATAATTTCCGAGAGGAGAAAAAATATGAAAAAAACAAACAAACTTATAAGCATACTGCTTGCAGTGGCAATGATTATGTCACTCGTGCCGATGAATTTATCGGTCTCGGCAGCACCTGACACAGATTACAACGGCTATTATAAAATAACCAATGCCGGTAATCTTGCTTGGTTTGCATGCCTCGTTGTGGGTGACACCTCACAGTCAGGCATCACAGAAGCAGAGCCTGATGCAAAAGCAGTTCTTACTGCCGATATTGACATCACGGTTTTGGCTAAAACACTCGGCAAATCGTGGGTAGGTATCGGTACAACAGAAATTCCTTTTACAGGTATTTTTGACGGCAACGGCTACACAATCAAAGGCTTGACAACTGATACTAACCTTACAAAATCAGCGGTTGCAACTGTCGCTGTTGATACGGAGAAGCAGGGCTTGTTTGGTGTTATCGGCGAGGGCGGTGTTGTCCGTGACGTTGTTGTTGAAGGAACTGCAACTCTTTCCGATACTATCAAGTACGGCGGAATCTGCTCCGAAAACAATGGCACTATTGAAAATGTACTTTCTATGGTTACTGTTACAGGCGGCAATAATGCTGATGTAATTTGCCACACAAACAACGGCACAATTACAAACAGCTTTACAAATCAGACAACTTCCGTGGCATCGGGCGTAACCACCGTTGATGCAGCTGCACTTGCAGACGGCAGTGTAACTTATGCTCTCGGCGCATCATTCGGTCAGACTATCGGAACAGACCTTCAGCCTGTTCATTTCAACGGTGAAAATACTGTTTATAAAGCTGGTGACACTTATACAAACATCGAGCCTGAATATGTTGCAAGTGTAACAGATGCAGACGGAAATGAAATAGAGGGCTCGCCTTATCTTACTTTTGCTGATGCTGCCACAGCCGCACTGGCAAACAAAAACAGCACACTTAAATTATTGGACAACGCTGATGGTTGTTATGTCAGAGTCTCATCTCCGTTTACTCTGAACCTGAACGGATATACACTTGATATGGGCGATGAAAACTTTGATATTGGTTTAGTACTCGATGGCAAGGAATGCCATCTGACTGTAACCGACACTTCTGAAGCGGAAACAGGAAAAATTGTAAGTGCGGATTCTTCCTGTGCGTTTTATGTAGGTTATTCAGCCTCTCCCGGAAAACTTACTGTTCTTAACGGCACTGTAGAATATAATTATGAAAATGGTGCTGCTATCAGATTATCAGACAAAGGTGTAGTAGAAATAAAGGGCGGCACTTTTATGAATAGCGCATCTCCTGAGATTTATATCAACAATTGGAGAAATAACTTTGAAGGCTCCATTGATATCAGCGGCGGCACTTTCCCGGAAGGCTTTGATATGAAGGTGTATTCATCTAATTACACAAGTACAGAAAATTTTCTTGCAGATTTACTTGCAGACGGTTGCTTTTACCGTGATGAAAAAGGTAATATCGTTGAAGTTGCAGAAGATGCAACAGTGATTGATACTTATGTTAAAGTGGTAAAAGGCGCAAATCTTTCAATTGAAGCAGATGTAACTCTCAGAGAAACAGAATTTGAATTTACAGGCGAAGAAATAACACCCGAAATTCTTGTTACTGTTAATGGTAAAGCTGTTGAAAGTAAAGATTTCTTTGATATTGCTTACGAAAACAATATTAACGCAGGTACAGCCATAGTTACGGTAAGCGGAAAAGAAGACACAGGCTTTACGGGAAATGTTACTCTGGAATTTACAATTCTTCCCAAGAAAGTTGAAGTAATCTGGTCTGCGAGCGTAGGTTCTGAAGATAATATTACTACTGTGCAGGCATGCTATTATGATGTCAATGACGAAGTGATTGTGCTTGATGTTGAAAACGGTGTCAATTCAGAGCCCGGAGTATACATAGCTTCGGCAGTAATTGAAGATGCAAACTATGTTGCTGAAAACCTCACTTACAAATACATAGTTTATGGTGATAAATCACTTTCAGGCACAGTTACAAGTTTCAATTCAGAAACTGACGAAGTGACACTTCTTCTTTACAAAGAGGGAGACAGAGAAAACGCTTATGAAGTTACTGTAACAGGCACTTCTGCAGAATATGTTTTTGCGAGAATAGGCGAAGGAACATATATTCTCGAAGTTTCCAAAAACAACCATGTAACAAGAACTTATGAAGTTACTGTTGACGGTGAAGAAGATGTTCAGGACGCAAAAATTCATCTTAAAGGCGATATCAACGGCGATGGCAGAGTGAACACAATTGATGTTTCCCGTGCAAATGCTCATGCAAAAGGCAGATCTCCGCTCAGCGGTTATGAGCTTGCTTGCTGTGATGTAACAGGTGACGGAAAGGTTAACACAATTGACGTTGCAAAAATTAACTCACATGCAAAGGGTGTAGTGACTCTTTGGTAATAAAAATAACAGCAGAGTCCGTCAGACTCTGCTGTGCAAAAATCTCTTGATAAAACGAAAATGAGAGTTCAGACCGAGCTCTCATTTTTGTTTTTGCTTAATCTTCTTCACCGTATGCGTTTTCGTAAATCTTAACTTCCTTATGAATGTTTGATGAGCGGTAAATACCGTCCATGATTTTCGAGGTGAGAACTGCTTTGTCGATAAATGACTGATTAGGCTCTCTCGTAAAGCATGAGTTTACAAATGAATCTATTTCATTTCTGTACATGTCTCTCATTTTGAACTGTGGTTTTTCTTCAATAAGAGCGCCGTCTTTTGCGGTATAGTAGGTGAAATATCCGCAGTAATTAAGTCTGATACCGCCTTTGTCGCCCATGAAATCTATGTATGTTTCTTTAATACCGATGTTCTGCGCCCAGGCACCGTTGAAAGTGATAGTGGGACCTTCTGTTCTGACAATTCCTGTAACGGAATCATCAACATCAAATGTTCCGTTTTCAACATCAGATGTTTCTTCTGCCCACATGCCTTCATAAACATAGTTTTTCATGTCTTTACCAAGTTTGCAGAATGCTTCGCCGCTGGCTGTCAGAGGTTTGGGGTCTCCGCAACAATAAAGAATGAGGTCAAGATAGTGTACGCCCCAGTCAATGAGTGCACCGCCGCCTGATGATGCAAAGGTTGTGAAGTCACCGCCCAGACCGGGAATTGAACGGTGAGCGCGGAAAGATGCATAAACATGGTAAACCTCGCCTAAATCACCGTTTTCAATCATCTTCTTAACGCGGTTAACTGAATCGTTATAGCGGTTAACAACACCGATTGAAAGCATTCTGCCTGTTTCTTTGGCAACCTCCTGCATCTGAAGAGCTTCCTTCAGTGTTCTTGCGGCAGGCTTTTCGCAGAGAACATCTTTGCCTGCTCTCATGAAATCTATTGAGATCATTGCGTGATGGTCGTTATGTGTGCAGACAGAAACTGCATCAATATCGTCACTGTTCACGATTTCTTTGTAGTCATAAATTGCTTTACCGCAGCCGTATTTTTCTACCGCTGCATCAGCTCTTTCGGGAATAATATCGCAGAAATATTTGATTTCCGCATTCTCATTTGCCATATAGCTCGGAATATGTGCACTGTTGGCAATATTACCGCAGCCTATAACTGCAACTCTTAATTTTGACATGTTTTTTCCTCCTTGAAATAGAGTTATTGACAAAAATTATCATATCAGTTATAATCAAATTTGTAAATAGTTTTACAAATTTTTTTCATAAAAGAGGTAGATTTATATGTACAAATTTCCCGTTGGTGTAATCGTTGACAGCTTCAGACTTCCTATGGCTGAGGCAGTAAAAAAAGCAAAAGAAGTAGGTGCACAGGGCATTCAGGTCTATGCATCACGCGGTGACATGGCTCCCGAAAATATGACTCCTCAAAAAATCAGCGAGTTCAAAAAGCTTGTCAGTGATAACGGTCTCGTGATTTCTGCACTTTGCGGTGACCTCGGCGGCGGTGGATTTGTTCATCCCGACAGAAATGCCGAAAAGATTGAAAAATCAAAGAGAATTCTTGACCTTGCAAAAGAACTCGGCACCGATATTGTTACAACTCATATCGGTGTTGTACCTGCTGATTCAAGCAGTGAAAGGTATAAAATCATGCAGCAGGCTTGTTTTGAACTGAGCTCTTACGCTGATACTATTCAGTCACATTTCGCAGTTGAAACAGGTCCCGAAAAATCAATCATTCTTAAAAAATTCCTTGATTCTCTCGGCTCAAGAGGTGTAGCTGTCAACCTTGACCCTGCAAACCTTATCATGGTTTCAGGCGATGCTCCCGTCGAAGCAGTTTACAACCTTAAGGATTATATCGTACATACTCATGCAAAGGACGGTTACATGCGTTTTTATGAAAATCCCGAAATTGTTTACGGTATGCCGGGTGCCCGTGAAATGGCTGACGGTGAGCATGCAATTGAAGGCGATTCATACGAGGAAGTACCGCTCGGTACAGGTTCTGTTCCGTTCCCGTATTATCTCAAGGCTCTTGAAGAGATCGGCTACAAAGGCTTCCTTACAATTGAAAGAGAAGTCGGCGAAGACCCTGCAAAGGATATCGGTTTAGCGGTTAAGTATCTTAATGATATTATGAATGAGGCATAAGGTATGAAGTTTTCAGTAACATCTTACAGCTTTCAGAAGCTTATAAATTCAGGCGAGTATTCTCAGCTTACGCTTGTTGAAAAGGTTAAGGACATGGGCTTTGATGCCATTGAGTTTACAGACCTTATCGTTCCCGAAGGAAAAACAGAGCTTGAATATGCAAAACAGATCCGTGAGGAAGCGGACAGAATAGGCATTGAAATTTCAAGCTATACTGTCGGTGCCGATATGCTCAACGGTTCAGACGGCGACCTTGACAAGGAAATTGAAAGAATAAAAGGAAAGGTTGACGTAGCAGAGGTTCTGGGAACGAAATTTATGCGTCACGATGCAGGCTGGGGATATAAAGACGAGAGAAAGTCATATATGGGCTTCAATGAGGCTCTTCCCGTATTTATCAAAGGTTGCAAGGCAGTCACCGAATATGCAAAGACAAAAGGCATTGTGACTATGATTGAAAATCACGGATTCTTCTGTCAGGATTCAGACAGAGTTGAAAAAATCGTATGCGGAGTAGGCGACCCGAATTTCGGTGTGCTTTTCGATTGCGGAAACTTCCTCTGTGCAGACGAAAATCCCGTGATTGCGGCAGGTAAGCTGGCAAATTATGTAAAATATGTTCACGCAAAGGATTTCTTAATCCGCAGCGGAATGCTCTATGACCCGGGTTGCGGTTTCTTCCGCACAAGAGGCGGAAATTATCTGCGCGGTACAATCGTCGGACAGGGTGATGCTCCTGTTAAGCAGTGCATAGAGGTTATTAAAAATTCAGGCTATGACGGATATTTCAGTGTTGAGTTTGAGGGCATTGAAGATAATATCCCGGCTGTTGAGCAGGGACTTGTAAATCTTAAACTGTTTGCTGAATAAAACCTGAAATTAAATATAAACAGCAGGATATTTGCGGATATCCTGCTATTATTTTACCTATTTTTCTTTTTTGTACTTGTTTTTTATACAATAAGATGTTATTATATACCTATGTTGAAAAAACAAAAATAAAAAGGAGTATTTTTTATGAAAAAAGTTATTTCTGTAATGCTCGCTCTGGCAATGGTAATCGGATGCTTTTCGATTGCAGTTACTGCAAAAGACGGTGCGGACACAAAAGTATCTTTCACAGCAACATCAAATGGCACAGAATTTCTTCTCGGAGAAGTGTTCAGCGATTATTCAGCAAAGGTTACAGTTGCTAAGGGTTCTGTAA
>CAZDQE010000089.1:0-5493 GCA_964507395.1 uncultured Eubacteriales bacterium
TATGACGGAAAAAGAGCAAACATAATTTCGTGCAAGGGGTTTTTAGAGGTCCCCGTAAATTTATTTTACATTGTAAAACAGACTTTTGTCAATAGATTTGAATTTTATTTACGGTATGTTTAAAATGATGTGTTATTTCCTCTCAAGCGACACGATACACTCACAATGATTCGTCATCGGGAAGAGGTCAAAGGGGCAGATGTTTTTAACTTTATATCCGCCTTTGACGAGAGTGTACAGATCTCTGCCTTGTGTTTCGGGGTTACATGAAATGTAGACGATTTTTTGGGGGTTCAGTTTCAGAACGGAGTAGAGAAATTTCGGTGTGCTTCCCATTCTCGGCGGGTCAAGGAAAACTACGTCCGCTTTGTTTTCTTCTGCATGGCTTTTCAGAAAATCAGATGCATCCGCACAGTAAAATTCCACATTTTTAATGCCGTTTATTTCTGCATTTTCTTTTGCATTTTTCACCGCATCTTTGTTGTTCTCAACTGCTATAACTTTCTTTGCGTTTTTACTTGCAATAAGTCCTATCGTACCGATTCCGCAGTAAGCATCAATTACCGTTTCTTTGCCTTTTAAATCAGCAAGCTCAATTGCTTTTGTATACAGCTTTTCTGTCTGGACAGGATTTATCTGATAAAACGAATTTGCTGAAATTTTAAATCTCAGTCCGCACAAAACATCTTCTATGTAAGGCTTGCCGAAAAGAACCTTCTGATGTTTGCCCAAAACTAATTTTTCTGACTTGCCTATTGTCTGAACGATCGAAGTAATCTGAGGATGAAGGTCAACCAAGTCTTTTACAAAATTATTTCGTTGGTCAAATTTTTCTTCCCTTGTTGCAAGAACTACCATGATTTCTCCGCTTTTAAAGCCTGAACGGATAAGAACATGATGCAGAAAGCCTGTTTCATTTGCAGGATTATAAACATAAATGCGGTATTTCTTTATTAACTTTTTAATGTCCGAAACGATCTGACTTGCCTTTTCATTTTCGAGCAGACATGAATCAACTCCTACAATTCCGCCTGTAGAAGACTGATAAATCCCCGAAATTAAATTGCCTCGTCTGTCTTTCCTGAAAACTGTCTGAATTTTGTTCCTGTAATGGTAAGGGTTTTCCATGGGAACAATTTTTTCCACTCTGCCGTATTTGCCGAGAGAACGGACACACTTGACTTCCTTGAAGCGGAGCTGCTCAGGATAGTCCATGTTCATAAGCTGACAACCGTTGCACTTTTTGTAAACACTGCATTTCTTTTCCTGCATAATAAATCACCACAGATAAGTATACCACAGTAAAAGATTTTTATCAATTATTGTCAAAACGATTTTTCAGACTTTCGTAAATTTCCACGATTTTGAATCGCATTTCATATTTCGGATCGGACTCAATGAGCTTAACTTCATCCTCTGTGAAAAATAAATTTATGTCAGGCAGTGCCGCAGGTATACAAAGGGGCGGGAACATAACACACCACCAGTTCTGGCCGATACTTTCGCCGATAAGCACTCTTACTGCTTTATATTTTCCTGCAGGAAGAGTTACGTTTTCGTATGTTCGTGTGGTGAAAAATTCTTCAGTTACCGTAATTTCCACATCGTAATCAAAACCATTTTCTTTTATAACTTTCTTTGCAGCCTCAAGCAAAGCTTCCTTTTCTTCTTCAATTTTGTGTTCTGCGTTTTCCTTTGTCACTGAGCCGTCAAAAATATTTTTTCCTGCAGACAGAATTGCATCTCTTACTTTTAATTTAAGCTGTTGGTCTTCTTCTGAATCTGAATTTGCAAGAACATGAAGACGAAGAACGTCGCCTCTTATTTCCTTGCAGGTTTCCGCGAAGCTTGAGATGCTGAAAACGATTGTGAGCACAAAACCTATAAGAAGTGAGATTTCAAAAAGTTTGAATTTTTTCATAAAAAAACACTGTCCTTTCAAAAAGAGTGTGGACAGTGTTTTTCGCATTTATTCAATTATTTCCAATCCTTGGAAAACAGGCTTTGCAACAAAAACGTCTTTTGTGATTGCTTTGAGTTTTTCAGCACAGCGTTTTGCGTCATTTTCATTTTCAAAAATCCCGTAAACCGTAGGACCGCTTCCGCTCATGAGAGAGAGCTTTGCGTTTTCTTCACGCATGATTTTTTTGATTTCCACTCTTTCGGGAACTTCAATTACCTGCTCGAAAACATTTGCGGCAAGTCTGCACATTTCATCAAAATCTCCGTTTGCGGCGGCAATAAGCATTTTTTCTTTTTTCGGCTTTTTAATATACGATGCATTATCAAAGCTGTCGTATGCTTCCTTTGTGGAAACCCCCGTTTTCGGCTTTGCAAGAACAAAGAAGCAATCAGGAATATCCTCAACAGGTGCCAGCACATCTCCGATATTCTGTGCAAGACAAGTGCCGCCGACAATGCAGAAAGGAACGTCTGCGCCGACCTTTTTGCCGATTCGGCAAAGCTCTCTTTCGGTAAGATGTGTTTCAAAAAGCTCGTTGAGTGCTTTGATTACCGCTGCACCGTCTGCGCTTCCCCCTGCCAGACCTGCTTCTGAGGGAATACATTTTTCAATATCAATAAGAACACCGCAATTGGTGAGCTCTGTTGCTTCAAAAAAAGCACGTGCCGCTTTATGGGCAATGTTTTTTTCGTCTGTGGGAATACCTTCTTTTGAACAAGTGATAGTAATTTTTTCCGAATCGTTTTTTGTTACTGTCACTGTATCTGAAAGTGACACAGACTGCATTATCATCCAGAGATTGTGGTAACCGTTGGGAAGTGTACCCAGAATGTCAAGCATTAAATTTACTTTTGCATAAGCTTTGATTTTCATTAAATCACCTTATTCTATAGGAATAAGCACAGGCTCCCTTGACTGGAAGAGTGCAATTGAATCAAATCCGCATTCCTGAGCTAAAAGCATACCTCTGTCAATTCCTGCACCTACGTGTTCTGCAAAATGAGAATCGGAGCCGAGAGTAATAAATTCACCGCCCAGATCCTTAAAACGTTTTACAACGTCCTTGTCAGGCATTGTTCTGCCGATTTTCTGACGGTAGCCTGATGTATTGATTTCAAGAGCCTTTCCGTTGCAGATGATGGCTTTGAGAATCTCGTCAATAATGTCGCTGTAACGGTTGAGATCAACTGTATATCCTTGGTCGCCTACCATGTATCTCAAAGGATATGTCAGATGAGCGAGAGTATCAAACTTGCCCCATTTTGCAAGCTCAAGCTCTTCTTCAAAATATTCGTCAAGAAGCTTATAAATATCGTAATCGTCATATTTCAGCTCGCAGAAGTCGGGCATATCGCGAAGATTATGAATTGAGCCGATGACCTGATCGTAATTAAATCTTGAAATGATATATTCTGCTGTTTCCTTGTCATAAGTGGGCTGACCGAGTTCAATACCTGCGTTTACAAGAAGCTTGCCCATGAAAGCAGATTTTGCCTTTGAAACTTCAAAGAAAGAGTGAAAATCCGACCGGTCAAAATGTCTTTCTCTGTAAAAATCAACCTCACAGTGGTCCGTGAAAGTAACTGAGCGAAGTCCTGCTTTTTCAGCCGCCTCACACATGAACATTGCGGAGTGATTTCCGTCAAAGGAATTGTCGGTGTGAACATGCATATCGAGAATGTTTTTGAATGCCAAGTAAGGTCTTCCCTTCTGATATAAATATATTATGACACTATTTTACTCTAACATAAAGAAAAATGCAATAGATTTGCAATTATTTTGATATTGTGATATAATTAACGGGATTTATAATATTTTCAGCAAAAGGAGAATTTTTATGAGAGCAGTAGTAACAGTTGTCGGTAAAGATATGGTAGGTATTCTGTCTAAAGTTTCGGGAATCTGTGCCGAAAACAGAATGAATGTTATCGAGGTTTCGCAGACAATTCTTCAGGATATGTTCTGCATGATAATGCTTATCGAAACTGCTGATGAAAGTGCAAATTTTGCTGCCTTTGCAGATGCGATAAAGGCTGAGGGCGAAAAGCTCGGTCTTGTTATCCACGCAATGCATGAGGACGTTTTCAATTCCATGCACAGAATATAAAGGAGTTGAGCTTTAATGATTAATACAGGCGATATTCTTGAAACCATTGGCATGATTCAGAATGAACATCTTGATATCAGAACGATAACAATGGGCATTTCACTGCTTGACTGTTGTTCAGGTGACATTGATGTTTCATGCACAAAAATTTATGATAAAATCACACGTCTTGCATCTAACCTTGTAAAGACAGGAGAGGATATAGAAAAGGAATACGGTATTCCCATTATCAACAAACGAATTTCCGTAACTCCCATTGCAATGATTTTAGCATCATCAGGGGGTGACCCCGTGAAGTATGCCCTTACTCTTGAAAAGGCTTCAAGAGAGGTTGGTGTAAATTTTATCGGCGGATATTCTGCTCTTGTTCAGAAAGGCTTTGCACAGGGTGACGAGGCTCTTATCAGAAGTATTCCCGAGGCACTCTCTCGTACAGAACACATCTGTTCAAGCGTTAACATCGGCTCTACCAAAACAGGCATTAACATGGATGCGGTTAAGCTTATGGGTAACGTTATCAAGAGTGCGGCTTATGCTACAGAGGACAAAGACTGTATCGGTGCGGCAAAGCTTGTTGTTTTCTGCAACGCGCCCGATGATAACCCCTTTATGGCAGGTGCTTTCCACGGTGCAGGCGAGGCTGACTGCGTAATCAATGTAGGTGTTTCAGGTCCCGGTGTTGTAAGAAGTGCCCTGACAAAAATTCCTGATGCAAACATTACTGAAGTTGCAGACATGGTTAAAAAGACTGCATTCAAAATCACAAGAATGGGACAGCTTGTTGCAAATGAAGCTTCAAAGAGATTGGGTGTTCCGTTCGGTATCGTTGACCTTTCTCTTGCTCCCACACCTGCAGTAGGCGACTCTGTTGCATATATTCTTGAAGAAATGGGACTTGAAACCTGCGGTGCTCACGGCACAACTGCCTGCCTTGCGCTTCTTAACGATGCGGTAAAAAAAGGCGGCGTAATGGCATCTTCTCATGTGGGCGGACTTTCAGGTGCATTTATTCCTGTCAGCGAAGATGCAGGTATGATAAATGCGGCAAGAAGCGGATGTCTTACTCTTGAAAAGCTTGAGGCTATGACGGCGGTCTGCTCTGTCGGCCTTGATATGATTGTTGTTCCCGGCGATGTAACACCTGAAATTATTTCTGCAATTATTGCAGACGAAGCTGCAATCGGTATGATAAATTCAAAGACGACAGCCGTAAGACTTATTCCTGCAATCGGCAAGAAAGTGGGAGACGAGCTGAACTTCGGCGGACTCCTCGGCAGCGGCCCCGTAATGAAAGTAAACACTGCTTCACCTGAAAAATTCATATCCCGCGGCGGCAGAATTCCCGCACCGATTCAGAGCCTTAAAAACTAAAGGGGACTTCTAAAAACCTATTGTATAAAATATGTTTAGAAATTTTTTCGTC
>CAZDQE010000090.1:0-5357 GCA_964507395.1 uncultured Eubacteriales bacterium
GCAGGCAGAGATACAAGAGGTCTTATCAGACAGCATCAGTTCAACAAGGTTGAGCTTGTTAAATTTGTTGACCCTGAAAATTCTTATGAAGAGCTTGAAAAGCTTACAAACGATGCAGAAAGAGTTCTTCAGCTTCTCGGCCTTCCTCACAGAGTTGTTGCTCTCTCTTCGGGCGATATCGGCTTCTCATCAGCTAAAACTTATGATATTGAAGTATGGATGCCTTCATACGGCAGATACGTCGAAATTTCTTCATGCTCAAACTTTGAAGATTTTCAGGCAAGACGTGCTTCAATAAGATTCAAGAAAGATCAGAAATCAAAAGCACAGCTCGTCCATACTCTTAACGGTTCAGGCGTTGCTATCGGCAGAACAACTGCTGCAATTCTTGAAAATTTCCAGAACGAAGACGGAAGCGTAACAATTCCTGAAGTTCTTGTACCTTATATGGGAACAGATATTATTAAATAAACTAAGTAAAGTTTTCCACATTTTTTTACATTTTCCACACTTAGTTTTTCAACTTTTCAATTTTGTAAAAATTTTCAAGATAAAAGTTAAAAGTTATAAAAAAGTTTTCAAGACAAAAAATTACAGAAATTTCAAGTATTAACAGGCTGCAAAGAAGTTTTACCAAATTTCAACAGTGCCTACTGCTACTACTAAAATAATTATATTGTTTATTTCTTTATCACGGAGGTTTTTGAAATGAGAGTAATTTGCGATACACAAAAATTATCAGAGGTTTGTCAGGTTATTCAGAAAGTAGTTTCTACAAAATCGACAATTCCTGCAATAGAAGGAATTTTACTTAAAGCTCTCGGTAATGAACTTATATTAAGTGCGTATGACCTTGAGGTTGGTATAAATACTTCAATCAATGCAAAAATTGAAGAACCCGGCAGTATTGTCCTCAATGCAAAAACTCTTTGTGATATTCTCCGCCATCTTCCGGGTGAAACAGTTTCAATTTATTCAGAAGATGACAGACTTAAATACAAAATCAAGAGCGGTGAATCTGAATTTTCTCTTATGGGTATTTCTGCTACGGATTTTCCTGAAATTCCAAACGTAGATACAGGCTTCCCGATAGTTGTTGAAAGTAAGATTCTCAAAGAAATGGTAAGCCAGACAATCTTTGCAGTTGCGGCAAACGATTCAAAGGTTATCCATACAGGTATAAAGTTTGAAATTTCAGAAAAGAAAATCAAGCTTGTAGCTCTTGACGGTTTCCGCCTCGCAATAAGAACAGAAAATATTGATTATTCAGGAAATGATGTTTCCTTCGTTGTTCCTGCAAAATCAATTGATGAGGTTGTAAAAACTGCAACATCTCCCGACGGAGTTATAGCAATCAATGTCGGTAAAAGACACATCAGCTTTGAGGTTGAAAATTACACGATAGTTTCAAGACTTCTTGAAGGTGAATTTCTTAATTATACAACGGCTATTCCCCTTTCAGGTACAACCGTTGCAAGAGTTGATACAAAAACATTTATTCAGAGTATTGAGAGAACATCTCTTATTATCACAGATAAATTCAAGAGTCCTCTGAGATGTATTTTTGATACAGATTCAATAAAAATTTCTTCTGTTACTTCCGTGGGTACTGCAAACGATAAAATTCCTGCAAAAATTGACGGCGGAAGAGTTGAAATCGGTTTCAACAACAAATACATTTTTGATGCTCTTAAAAACTGTAATGTTGACGAGGTAAGAATAGAACTTAACGGGCCTACTTCTCCTATAGTTATTCTTCCTCCCGAAAACGATAATTTCCTCTATCTTGTTTTACCTATGAGGTTGAAAGCGTAATGAAAATAAAAGTTAAAGTAAAAGAAAAAGAATCTGAAAAAATTTCTATTTCAACTGAGTTTATAAGACTTGATGCTTTCTTGAAAATGTGTGATGCAGTTCAGTCGGGCGGTCATGCAAAAATAGTTATTCAGGAAGGCGAAGTCAAAGTTAACGGAGAAGTCTGTACTCAGCGCGGTAAAAAAATGCGTATCGGCGACAAGGCTGAATTTGAAAGAAAAATTTATGAGATAGTTTAAAATGAAAATTACAAAATTTGAAGCGAAAAGTTTTCGTAATTTGAAAGATGTTGAATTTATACCTGATGAAGGAATCAATATAATTTTTGGTGAAAACGGTCAGGGAAAAACAAACATTATTGAGGCTATATGGCTTTTTACAGGATTCAAAAGCTTCCGTACAAGAAAAAATTCTGAAATGATTCCTTACGATGAAGAAAAGTATGAAATTTCTCTTGATTATTTTTCTGAAAACCGTGAACAGAATATTATTCTTTCAAGTGATATTTCAAAGCAGGAAACGTATAAAAACGGTGTGAAGATGGTGTCGCCGAGAAGTATCATAGGTGAATTTTTTTCAGTAGTTTTTTCTCCTGCACATTTGAATCTGATTAAAGGCGGACCTGATGAAAAAAGAAAATTTCTTGATATTGCAATCAGTCAGTTGAAGCCTTCATATGCAAGAATGTTATCTGATTATGTGAGAAGTGTAAAGCAAAGAAATGCTCTTCTTAAAAATTTTTCTGAAACTTCTTACGAATATGATATGCTTGATTGCTGGGATGATGCTATTTCAAATCTTGGCGGAAAAATTACTGCTGAGAGATTGAAATATATCGATTCTTTAACGGAATCTGCAATAGAAATTTACGACGGAATTTCAAACGGAAGAGAAATTTTAGAAGTAAAATATAATCAGGTAGGAAGAGAAGACAGGTTTGAAGAAAAAGAAATTATTTCAGCACTTTCAGATGCTCTGAAAAAATCCCGTGAAAACGACATAAAAAATAAATTTACATCAAAAGGTCCTCACAGAGATGATTTTGAAGTAATTTTAAATTCAAAAAATATAAAAAATTTCGGCTCACAAGGTCAACAGCGTTCAGCAGCGCTGTCACTTAAATTAGCAGAAGCTTCTCTTATAAAAATAATTAACGATGAGCAGCCTGTAGCTCTTCTTGATGATGTTATGAGTGAGCTTGATACAGGCAGACAGGATTATATCTTAAATAAATTAAAAGATTGGCAGGTTTTTATTTCCTGCTGTGAACCTACACAGGTGCTACGTATGAAAAGCGGTAAAAGTTTTCAGGTGGAAAACGGAAAAATTATTTTGTAGGGTGATTTTATGTACCTTCATTTAGGTCAGGAAACAGTTGTAATGCAGGATGATATAGTAGGAATTTTTGACCTTGACAATACAACAGTTTCAAAATCAACGCGTGATTATCTCGCAATGGCAGAAAAAAATAAAAAAGTTATTAATGTAAGCTTTGAATTGCCGAAAACATTTATTTTAACAAACAACAAAGTTGACGGAAATAAAATTTATATATCACAGATTTCTTCATCAACGCTCCTTAAAAGAGCTGAAAATATATATGAAAATAACAAATAAAACCGAAAAAATAAATTCGGTTATGGAGGGTATAGCATTGGATAATTTTGAAAACATCGAAAATGAAAATCAGGAAGAAATCATGGAAGAAACACTGATCAAATTTGACGATGAAGAAGAAATGGATACGGCTGTTTCCGATGAATACGGCGCTGACCAGATTCAGGTTCTTGAAGGACTTGAGGCTGTAAGAAAACGTCCCGGTATGTATATCGGTTCAACAGGACCAAAAGGACTTCATCATCTTGTTTATGAAATCGTGGATAACTCTGTTGACGAAACTCTTGCAGGTTTTTGTACTCATATCGAGGTTGAAATCCATCCTGATAATGTTATATCTGTAAGAGATAACGGACGTGGTATCCCCGTTGAAATCAATGAAAAAACAGGACTTCCGTCAGTTACTGTTGTTTTGACAGTTCTCCATGCCGGCGGTAAATACGGAGGAAGCGTAAATAAGGTTTAATAAGGTCTGAACGTAGATGGTTCATCAGTTGTTAATGCGCTTTCAGAGTGGCTTGAGGTTGAGGTTTCCCGTGACGGACATATTCACCGTCAGAGATTTTCAAGAGGTAACATTGAAACAGAGCTTGAAATTGTCGGTGATACAACTGAAACAGGTACTCTTGTTAAGTTTAAGGCTGATCCTGAAGTTTTCACAGAAACAACAGAATATGAATTTGAAACTCTGCAGAGAAGACTTCGTGAAACTGCTTTCCTCAATGCAGGTCTTAAATTGACTTTAACAGACAGCCGTGACCCTGAAAATGTTGTTGAAGAAGTTTATTGCTATGAAGGCGGTATCGGAAGCTTCGTTGAATATATCAATGAATCAAGAGGGCTGACTCCTCTTCATGACAGTGCAATTCACTTTTCATCCGTAAGCGGTGACAGAAGTGCAGAAGTAGCTCTTATGTACAATGACGGCTACAATGAAACTATTCTTTCATTTGCTAACAATGTCCGTACAGTTGACGGCGGTACACACGAAACAGGCTTCAAAACCGCATTGACAAGAGTTTTCAACGATTACGGTAAAAAATATAATATCCTCAAAGACGGCGACAAAAAGCTTTCAGGTGACGACGTAAGAGAAGGTCTTACAGCAGTTATCAGCGTTAAGCTTACAGAAGCTGAATTTGAAGGTCAGACAAAGGGTAAGCTTGGTAATACAGACATCACTCCTCTTGTGTCACAGACAGTTTATGAAAAATTGACAACATATTTTGAAGAGAATCCTGCAGTTATAAAAGCAATTTTCAATAAGGCACTTGAAGCTGCAAGAGCAAGAGAAGCAGCAAGAAAAGCAAGAGACTTAGCAAGAAGAAAATCAGCTCTCGAATCAAACTCACTTCCCGGTAAGCTTGCTGACTGCACTTCAAAGGATTCAACACTTACAGAAATTTACATCGTAGAGGGTGACTCTGCAGGCGGTTCCGCAAAGAACGGACGTGACAGAGAATATCAGGCAATTCTTCCTCTGTGGGGTAAAATGCTTAACGTTGAGAAAGCAAGACTTGATAAGGTTATCGGAAACGATAAATTAACTCCGGTTGTCCTTGCACTTGGTACAGGTATAGGCGAAGATTTTGATATTACAAAGCTGAGATACGGCAAAATCGTTATCATGGCCGATGCTGACGTTGACGGTGCTCATATCAGAACACTTCTTCTTACTTTCTTCTTCAGATATATGCGTCCTCTTATTGAAGAAGGACATATCTATATTGCACAGCCGCCTCTTTTCAAAATTTCAAAGGGTAAGAAAGTAAGATATGCTTTCTCTGATGAAGAAAGAAATGAAGCAATTGAAGAATTCGGCGGCAGCTGCGACATTCAGCGTTACAAAGGTCTTGGTGAAATGGATGCACAGCAGCTCTGGGAAACAACAATGGACCCCTCTTACAGAACAATGCTCAGGGTTA
>CAZDQE010000091.1:0-5304 GCA_964507395.1 uncultured Eubacteriales bacterium
TCTGACGAAAAAATTTCTAAACATATTTTATACAATAGGTTTTTAGAAGTCCCCTCAAGTAAATATAAAGGATTTGATGAAATGTTAAACAGTAAGAAAATTGTTTTTACAACAGGCGGAACAGGCGGACACATTAACCCCGCACTTGCAGTTGCAGGGGAGATAAGAAGAAAATATCCGAACGCTGAAATTCTTTTTATCGGCACATCAGACAGGCTTGAAACAAAGCTTGTACCTGATGCAGGCTTTGAACTGAAAACTGTAGAAATGAGTGGCTTCCAGAGAAAACCAAGCCTTGAAAATTTAAAAAGAAATCTGCTCACTGTAAAAAGACTTCTTACCGTAACAGGAAAGGTTAAAAAAATATTTGATGAATTTTCCCCTGATATTGTTATCGGTTTCGGCGGATATGTCAGCGGTCCTGTTGTGAGAACAGCGGCAAAAGCGGGAATTCCTACAGTGATTCACGAACAGAATGCTTTCCCCGGTGTTACAAACAAGGCTCTTGCAAAAATGGTGGATAAAGTAATGCTGACAGCGGCAGAGGCTGAAAAATATATGCAGCCGAAAAACCCTGTAGTAGTTACGGGACTTCCCGTAAGGCACGAAATTGTTGAAGCAGACAGGGATTTCTCACGTGCCGAGCTGGGTATCGGAGATAAACCCCTCATTCTTTCAATGGGCGGAAGTCTTGGTGCAAGAACAATCAACGAGGCAATGGTAGATGTTATCGCGCGTCTTCAGAAAGAACATAAATTCAAGTTTATCCATGCAACAGGCAAATTCGGAACATGGGTGCCCGATAAACTTAAAGAAAACGGCGTTGACCTCAGTGATCCCGATATTGAAATCCGCGAATACATCAACAACATGGACGTGTGTATGTCGGCATCAGATGTGATAATAGGGCGTTCAGGCGCAAGCACACTCAGTGAGCTTCAGGCAACAGGCAGTGTATCAATCCTTATTCCGTCACCCAATGTTACCGAAAATCATCAGTATCACAATGCAATGGCGCTTGTGAATAAAGGTGCGGCGGCAATTATCGAGGAAAAGGATCTGACAGGCGAAAAGCTTACAAATATGCTCCTTGAGCTTGTTGAAAATAAAGAAAAGCTTTCTTCAATGAGAAAAAATGCGAAAGAAATGGCAATTCTTGACTCTACTGACAGAATTATAAAAATCATAGAAGAAACAATTAAATAATTTCACAGAAAAATACCCTCTGCATATTATGGATTGAGTCATAATTGTCGGAGGGATATGTGTGGAAAAGTTAACTATTTACGGTAAAAAACGGCTGTCAGGCGAAATTTGCGTACAGGGTTCGAAAAACAGCACCCTGCCGATAATCGCCGCAGCAGTTCTGTGCGACGGAGAAATTATTTTACATAATTGTCCACACCTTACCGATGTTGATGCAGCGGTAAATATTCTTCGTCATCTCGGATGCAGAATCAGAAGAGAAGACGATACGCTTATAATTGATTCATCAAACATAGAAACATCTGAAATTTCAGAAAAGCTGATGCACGAAATGCGTTCTTCAATCGTGTTTTTAGGGGCACTTCTTGCAAGAACAGGCAAGGCAGTTCTGTCAACTCCGGGCGGATGCGAAATAGGTCTGAGACCCATTGACCTGCATCTTCGGGCAATGAGAGAATTGGGTGCGAAAATATCCGAAGAAGGCGGAAAGCTTTTCTGCGAGGTGCCTCACGGAATCAGAGGCAAAGAAATAACACTTGCTTTCCCAAGTGTAGGCGCAACGGAAAATATACTCCTTGCAGCAAGCATGGGTGAAGGCAGGACGGTGCTGAATAATGCCGCAAGAGAACCTGAAATAAAAAATCTTGCGGATTTTCTTACCCTTTGCGGTGCAAAAATATTTTTTGCAGACGAGGGGAAAATAATAATTGACGGTACGAAAAAGCTTCACGGCTGTGAGTTTCGTGTTATATCTGACAGAATCGTGGCGGCAACTTACATGGCTGCTGCGGCGGTAACGGGAGGGGAGATTGACATTCTCAACTTCCCCGTAAATGATGTAATACCTGTTCTGCCCCAGTTTGAAGGGAGCGGCTGCAGAATCGTATCGGATGAAAACAGAATGTATATAAAAGCTCCTGAAAGACTGAAAGGAATGGGAACGGTGAGAACAATGCCTTATCCCGGTTTTCCCACAGATTTTCAGGCTCCTGCAATGGCGATGGCATCAGTTGCAGACGGAACGGCGATTTTCGTTGAAACGATTTTTGAAAGCCGTTATAAGCACGTATCAGAGCTTAAGAGAATGGGCGCAAATATCAGCGTCGAAGGCTCGGTTGCAGTAGTTCAGGGTGTGAAAAGGTTAACGGGAGCGAATGTGTATGCAGAGGATCTGAGAGGCGGTGCGGCGCTTGTGCTGGCAGGCCTCGCCGCGGAAGGGAAAACCGAGGTTTATAACCTTAAACATATAGACAGGGGATATGAAAAAATAGAGGAAAAGCTCGCGTTTTTAGGGGCTGAGATTGAGAGGGAGGTTTACTTTTGAGAGAGGAAGACGCAAGAACAAAAGCAGGGATGCATAATGTATATGATATGAAAGGCAAGAAGGTTTCATCAAGTGAAAGATATGCTCCGAATCAGACATCAACATATAAAACAGGTGATACAAAACGAAAAGCACACTCAGTCAATCAGAAAAAAAGAAGACGGATTCTCAGAGGTACCCTCTTTATTTTCTTTATGATTGCAGTTCTTATTTCTGCGGTGTTCGGTCTTTCGCAGGTTTTCTGTAAGGTCGATACTGTTACCGTGAAGTATACAAATAAGGCGCAGGATTCAAAAAGATATTATACTGACAAGAATATCATTCTGAGCACGGGAATAGAAAACGGCGACAATCTTCTTTTTGTCAGCTCGGCAGATGTAAGCAGTAAGCTTGAAAAAAATCTTCCCTATATATCCTCGGCAGTAGTGAAAAAGGATTTTCCCTCAGCCGTTGTAATTGAGATTACTGAGTGCTCAAAGGTTTATGCCTACAAAGCAAAGACAGGTTATTGCCTTGCAGATGAAAACGGAAAATTCATAGAAATGGCTGACAGTGAGAAGGCTGAAAATTATACAGTCGTCACGTGTGCCGACGTTGTAACGTCAGTTACGGGCGAGCCTGTAAGCCTTGGCGGAATTGACAAGGAAACGGGAGAATATCCCGATACGCAGAAGATACTTGATTATCTCGAGCTTCTGAGAAAAAGCGGTATGAATATCACAAGTGTTGACATAAGCGACCTGACAGATATTAACATGGTCTACGACGGCAGAATCAGGATTCATGTGGGCGAAATGTCAGACGAAGAAAACGGCGTTACGGCGTGGAGAAAGCTTCAGCTTGCAAAAAATGCCCTTGAAAAGCAGGACGAAGTAAGCAAAACTCAGACAGGTAAGCTTGAACTTGCAATCACGAAGAAGGCATATTTCACTGCTGATAAGGAAGTTCCGACAGAAGAAGAAACCACGGTTTCTGAATAAAAAAGGGTTTTTCTGTAAAAAAGATGAAAAAGTAACATAAATTTCATAAAGAATATACATATTTTTGAATTATCAACTTGTAATTTATGATTTTGTGTGGTAGAATATACAGGAATAGAATAAAATTCCATAGGAGGAAGTAAAATGGCATTTGAAATGGATAACGAGTTTGAAAGCGCTGTCCAGATTAAAGTTATCGGCGTAGGCGGCGGTGGCGGAAACGCAGTAAACCGCATGATCGAAGCAGGTATCAGAGGCGCAGAATTTATTTCAGTTAATACAGATAAGCAGATTCTTGGTTTTTCAAAAGCAACACATAAACTCCAGATTGGTGAAAAATCAACAAGAGGTCAGGGCGCAGGCGGACTTCCCGAGGTAGGCGAAAAGGCTGCCGAAGAAAGCCGTGAGATTATCACTGACCTTCTCCAGGGCACAGATATGGTGTTCATCACCGGCGGTATGGGCGGCGGCACAGGTACTGGTGCGGCTCCTGTTATTGCATCAATCGCAAAAGAGCTTGGCTGTCTGACAGTCGGTGTTGTTACAAAGCCTTTCAAGTTTGAAGGCAGAAACAGAATGACTCTTGCTGAAAAAGGTATTGCAAAGCTTGCAGAGCAGGTTGACAGCCTTATCGTAATCCCCAATGACAGACTTAAATATGTCAGCGAGCAGAGAATCACTCTTAAAAACGCATTTGAAAAGGCTGACGAAGTTCTTCTTCAGGGTGTTCGCAGTATTTCAGAGCTTATCAAAGTTCCCGGCTTCATTAACCTTGACTTTGCAGACGTTACAAGCGTAATGAAGGATGCAGGCTATGCTCACATGGGTGTCGGCAGAGCCAGCGGTAAAGATAAAGCTGAGGTTGCAGCAAATGCCGCAGTTACAAGTCCTCTCCTTGAAACAGAAATCAAGGGTGCAAAGGGCGTTATCATGAGCATCAAATCTTCTGAGGACATTGACCTTGAAGATGTTGAAGTAGCAGCAGAAATCATCACACAGGCAGCAGACCCGGATGCAGTTATCACATGGGGCGTTGCTTACGATGAAAACCTTGAGGATGAAATGGTTGTAACTGTTATCGCAACAGGCTTCGGCAACGAGAATAACGATGCTGAAAAGCTTTTTGCTGACCTTAAATCTCCTGTAACAAAAGCCGCTCCCGTAGCCGAAATGCCTGTTTTCACAGAGCCTGTTGTTGCAGAGGAAGTTACCACAGAGGTCAGAATAGCAGATGCTCCCAAGTCAGAGCCTGTAATGCCCAACTTTGACCCCGCTCCCAAGCCTGCAGCAGAGCCTAAGAGAGAATCAGCTCCCTCAGGAACCAAGGACAAGCTCGAAGATGACGAATTTTATGTTATCCTCGATGATCTTATGAAAGGCAACTAAATAATAAATTAACCGCCGTTATCCCGTGAAAAGGATAACAGCGGTTTTGTTGTAAGTTTATATAGCCTTCCCCTTGAGGGGAAGGGGGACCGCTTGCGGTGGATGAGGTGGAAAACCAACGGACGCTAATAGCATATAATTTTGCACGGAAACTTCGTCTTCTACACCTCATCAGTCACCTTACGGTGACAGCTTCCCCTCAAGGGGAAGCCAAATTAACATCTCAACAAATTGTAATTTATTGTTTCTTTTGGCAATGCATTACGTAGGGGAAAACTGTGTTTTCCATTGCACAAATCCAAAGGACACATAAAAGGCGAACACAGTTCGCCTCTACGACAATAAAGATAAATTACAATTCATTGTTTCTTTTGGTAATGCATTACGTAGGGGAAAACTGTGTTTTCC
>CAZDQE010000092.1:0-5096 GCA_964507395.1 uncultured Eubacteriales bacterium
GATTTTTCCCTTTTCAATTAAAAGGTCACCTTTTACAAATTCAAAATTTTCGTTTAAAATTTCTGCATTTTTAAAAATCATTTTCATCACCCGAGAGGATTATATCATATTTCTTTTCGTTTTTAAACATTTTCTATTGATTTTTCTTTTCATCTGTGAGAAAATTAATGAGATATTAAAACAGTGAGGTGCACTATGAAAACTTTATATCCTCTTAAAACAAAACCCAACCGCTGCTGGAGATGTTATCTCGGAGGAAAGCTGATTGACGTAATGCGTGACGAGGAAAATCCTCAGGACGGATATTTCCCCGAGGACTGGCTTGCAAGTACAGTCGTTGCAGTCAATCCCGACAGAGAGGGGAAACCTGAATTTGAAGGTCTCAGCGTAGCGCTTCTGTCTGACGGCAGTGAAAGATATCTTAAAGATTTAATTGAAGAAAATCCCGAGGAATATCTCGGAAAACGCCATGTTGAAAAGTTTGGTACAAACCTAGGCGTTCTTGCAAAATTCCTTGATTCTGCCGAGAAGCTTCCCGTGCAGTGTCATCCCGACAAAAAAGCCGCAAAGGATTTCTTCCGTTCCGACTACGGCAAAACGGAAGCATGGTTTATCCTTGACGGCAGAACTATCAACGGTGAAGAGCCTTATATTCTCATGGGCTTTAAGGAGGGCGTTACAAAAGAAAAATGGCGCGATCTTTTTGAAAAGCAGGATATCAAGGGCATGGACGATTGCATGCACAAAATCCGTGTAAAGAAAGGTGACGTTTTCATCATCGAGGGCGGATGTCCACATGCTATCGGTTCAGGCTGTCTGCTGCTTGAAATTCAGGAGCCTACAGACTACACTATCAGCATGGAAAAATTCAATTCACAGGGCGAGCCTAATCCTGAAAATCTTATCCATATGGGAATCGGCTACGATAAAATGTTTGAGTGCTTCCACTATGATAATTTCACACCTGCTGAGGTTCTCGAAAAATACAAGCTTGAGCCCGTTGTGGACGAAGAAAATGAAAAATACAGAATTACAACTCATATCTCTTATGAGAGAACACCTATTTTCTCACTCAGACGCCTTGAGATTTTCTCTTCTTACACAAGAGAAGAGGCAGAAAGACCGTCATCACTTTCCGTAATCGACGGATGCGGTAAAATCACATGGGACGGCGGAGAGATTGAAATTATCAAAGGCGACTGCATCTTTATTCCAAAGGAAACAGTTTCATTTACAGTTGAAGGCAACGTTTCACTTATTGAATGTCTGCCGCCCCAGATATAAAGGAGAATCATTATGAAAGTCATTGCTAAAAAAGAAATCATAAACAAAGCAGGTACGCCCACTGACAACTGCCATTCATCAACAGTTCTCCCCCTTGATAACGGAGAAATTCTCGCATCATGGTTCGGCGGTACAAAAGAAGGTAAAGATGATGTAAGAATCTATGTCAGCAAGAGAGTAAACGGTGTATGGAACGAGCCTGTAAGAATTGCCGTAGACGAAGAAACACCCCATTGGAACCCTGTTCTTTTCAAACTGAATGACGGCAGAATCGCCCTCTATTTCAAATACGGAAAATCTATCAACATTGTCTGGAAAACTTACGTTACATATTCATCTGACAACGGAGAAACATGGACAGAGCCTAAAGAATTGGTAGAAGGCGACACATCAGGCGGCAGAGGCCCTGTTAAAAACAAGCCTATTTACCTTGCAGACGGAACACTTCTCGCACCTGCATCACATGAACCCACCAAAGAAACTTGGGCAGCTTTCTGCGACATTTCAAAGGATAACGGAGAAACATGGGAAATGTCCCCTTATATTCCCACAGGTGAGGGAGAAGATTTTATCCCCCTCATTCAGCCTACTTTGTGGCAGGACGATAACGGTGATGTTCACATGCTTCTTCGCTCTGCAAAGGAGAAAATTTTCAAAAGCGACTCTGCCGACGGCGGTAAAACATGGAGCAAAGCGTATGATACAGGGCTTCTCAATCCCAACAGCGGCATCGACTTAGTCAGAGACGGCGATTCAATTTACCTCGTTTACAATCCCACAAACAAAAACTGGGGTGACAGAACGCCTCTTCTTCTCTCCGTATCGAAAGACAACGGCAACACATGGGAAACAATTCTCACTCTTGAAGAGGCAGAAGTGGGCAGAGAGGAAGATGTTGAATATTCCTACCCTGCAATCGTAACTCATGGCGGAAAACTCCATGTTACATATACTTACAACAGAGTAAGTATTGTTTATTGGGAAATTGAAATTAAGTGATGTTTTACGTTGTAAAGTGAAGTTTTTTCTATCGGAAAAGAATTTGGTTTGCGGTTCAAATTATATATAAAACAAACAGCAAGCATCGGCTCCCCTTGAAGTAAGGGGAGCTGTCTGCGTTCAGCAGACTGAGGGGATTTTTTATTTAAATTACGGCGTAGCCCCGAAACGTTTGCATCAGCAAACACATCACTTGACATCGTCAAACATCTCTACGGAGTAACTTCACTTTGCGAATGCAAAACTTCACTTATTAACCGCAGCTATTCCTCCCAGCGCACCGCCAAGCATCATGAGAAGTGCCATAATGCCGGTTTTGATTCCAAGTTCGCCGAAAACTGCAAGAAGAACGATACACATTATTATCGTTGCAGGAACGGAAACAAAAACACCTGAAACCAGACCCTTTTCATGAGTTTTCCGAAGCGACAGAAATGCTCCTATAAATGTACCGAGTAGCGACGCAGCAAAGGCAAACACTGTTTGCATGGAATCGGAAATCCCTGCTTTCATAACAACAAAAGCCAAAGCAAGTAAAATCACTAAAAATGCTGTAATCGAGTAAAGGCTTCCCCACAGTATTCTTTTTATAAACGCTGTGCGAGGATTTTTATTCTCATTTGAAGACATTCTTTTCTTTCGTTTTTTTGGCATAAAAAACACCTCCATATCAATTGATATGGAGGATTTTTCTTCCTTATGCAGAAAAACTGAATCAGTCTTCCTTTTTCTTGTTTTTTCTGTCTTTAGCTTCTTCAATTCTTGCCTGCTTAGCCTCTTCCTGAGCCTTTTTAGCAGCCTCTCTTTCAGCCTGAAGCTTTTCTGTTGCTGTGTTGTTAGTCTGAACAGCCCAGCGCATAACTCTCATTTTAACTCTGTCAGCACCTGTTTCGATGATGATAGAATCTTCCTTGATTGTTACGATTCTGCCCATGATACCGCCGATTGTTGTGATTTCGTCACCAATCTGAAGATTTTCACGAAGCTGCTGTTCTTCCTTCTGTCTTTTCTTCTGAGGTCTGATTGATGTAAAGTACATCAGACCAAACAGGGCTGCCATGATGAGGAGCATGGGAAGCATTGACTGTGTACCGCCTTCTGAAGAGGCTGAACTACTTAATAAACTGAGTGCGTTATAAAGCATTTTTATTTTCCTTTCTTTTCCAAAGTGTACTATGATAGTATAAACGAAAATGAAAATATAATCAAGCCTTTTTTAATAAATTCATAAATTAAACAAAAAAATGCGACAATACCAAAGGTACTGTCGCATGTACTTTGATTATTAACTTACCAGTTGATTGTGTAAGTAAACTTTGTTGCAAAGGGAAGGCTTGTAGACATCTTGTCGAAGTTGATTGTCCAGTGTGCATCATAAACAGCTGTAAGAACATGACCTGTTGCAGCATCAACTGTGATAACAACTGAGCCTGAGGGATAGTTCATTGTTACGTCACCTGTAATACCCTTAGCAATACCGGGAATGTTTTCGTTGATTGTAGCAGGAAGAACTACGCTGAAAACTTTGGGGTTGTGACCCTGACCGTGCTTAACATTTCCTGTTTTTGCATCAGCCTTTGTTACGATTTTGATCGTGTAAACGCCGTCTTTTTCTGTGCATGTAGCTGATGAAACGTCAGACGCTGTAAGCTTACTTGCCCATGATTCGTTTTCAACAGGGAAATTAGTTTTAATGTCTGAACCTGTGTATGTAGCTTCACCTGTGCTGTTTGACTGGAGCATACCGTCAAGCCAATCGTCACCGCCGAGCATCTTGTAAATACCGCTGAGTCCGTCACCGATTGTTGTGGGAGAAGCAAGGTAGTTTACGATTGAATGCTGTTTAACTGATTTCGCACTTGTCTTTACATTGTTAACTGCTGTGTTGAAATATTCAACAATCTCTGCAGTGCTTTCAGGCTTACCTGATGTTTTCTGTGTAGTTTTAGTTGTTTCAGTCTTCTTGGTTGTTTCAGTCTTCTTAGTTGTTTTTTCTTCCTTAGTTACAACTTCAGTAACAATTTCTGTGTTACCTTCGTCATCTGTAACAATTTCTGTTACAACTTCTGTTTCTGCTTCACCCTCAGTTGTTTCTTCAACATCTGCATTTACGGGAACTTCTGTTGTGATTTCTTCAGGGTTTGTTGTTTCTTCCTCATCGCCGTTACCGCCGCATGCAGCAAATGAGAAGAGCATGATGCCTGCCATAAGAAGTGCAAGTAATTTTTTCATGTTAAATCTTCCTCCAAAATGTTTTATTGCAATTTATCGCTCATACATTATAACTCTATTTTAATAAAATATCAAGTCTATTTTATATACTTTAATAAAATTTTGTGAATTTTGTGTTTTGCTTTGACAACGGATATAATATAGTGTATAATGTTATGCGTAAAAATAATATTATCAGGAGTGATAAAAATGCCATTAGTAACTACTAAAAAGATGTTTGAGGACGCTTACAAGGGCGGTTACGCTGTAGGCGCATTCAACGTAAACAACATGGAAATCATCCAGGGTATCACAAGAGCTGCAAAGAAGCACAATGCTCCCGTTATTCTTCAGGTTTCAGCAGGTGCAAGAAAATATGCTTCACACGGCTATCTTGTTGCTATGGTTAAGGCTGCTGCAGAAGAAACAGGCCTTCCCATTGCTCTTCACCTTGACCACGGCCCCGATTTTGAAACATGTAAAGCTTGCATCGACGGCGGCTTCACATCAGTTATGATAGACGGCTCACACCTTGACTATGAAGATAACGTTGCTCTGACAAAGAAAGTAGTTGACTATGCACACGCACACGGCGTTGTTGT
>CAZDQE010000093.1:0-5093 GCA_964507395.1 uncultured Eubacteriales bacterium
GAATCACTCCCGAACGCTACGACTCAATGGCAAACGGATATGAGCAGGAGCAGGCGGAAAAGAAACGGGAGTTGCAGGAGCTTGCGGAGAGCATCGAAAGAATGGATATGCGTGACCAATGCATACAAGAATTTATCCGCAACGCAAAGCAGTATGTCGAGATGCCGAAGCTGACACCCGAACTGCTGAGAGTATTCATCCGCAGAATAGAGGTGTATGAGAAGTTTGAGAAATACTCACGAACGGCAGGTAACCCGATCCGCATACACTATGCCTTCCGACTTCCCGAACAGGACGGAGTCCCTGCAATCGAAGTCCTCGCACAACCCACAGCCAAAACCGCATAAAAAGTAATAACCGGAAGGTTTTTACACCTTCCGGTTACATACCACCCACCAATTCTCCGTTAAGAACATCACGGAAATGGGTAGTTGTTTTTTTATCAGAAATGTGTTATTATGAGTCGGAAAAGAGGTATAAGCAATGATTAAAAATATTATTTTTGATTTGGGCGGAGTTCTGATTGACCATAATCCCGAAAAAACTCTTTATGCTCATTTTGATAAAGAGGATGCAGACATTATCCTCAAAGAAATTTTCAGAAATCTTCTCTGGAGCGAAAGGGACAGAGGGACTGTTACTTCTGAAGAAATTCTTGAAATGAAGAAAGACATGATTCCCGAAAAAATTTATGACAGGGTTTCTGAAATGGTCATGAACTTTTTCCCTTATATGCCGCCGTTTGAGAAAATGTACGGCTTTGTTGAAGAGCTGAAGAAAAACGGATACAAAATTTATCTTCTTTCAAATGTCGGCAGGGAATTTCATACTGTAAAAAAAGATATTCCCGTCCTGTCTCTTTTTGACGGCTTTGTTGCATCTTCGGATTATCAGGTTATAAAGCCTGAAAAAGAGATATATAACATATTGTATGAGAAGTTTTCTCTGAAACCTGAGGAATGTATATTCATTGATGATGTTCAGAAAAATATTGACGGTGCAAAAATGACAGGCATGGACGGTCACTGCTATTCTCACGGCGACCTTGAAATCCTGAAAGCTGATTTGCGCAGTAAGGGAGTCAATATCTGACAAAAATTTCTTGACGAAAAAATATATTAGTGATAAAATAACCTTGGTTTTACCGCAATACCCTCCCTATGAGAGGATATTGCGGATTTCGCCGTTGGAGGTAAGGTATGACAGCGTTTTCCAAAATTATGCTTGAAAATGAAGAATTTATAAAGCTCTCTCAGGCACTCTCAAAAAACAGAGTGCCTATGGGAGTGCTCGGCCTTTCTCCCGTAAACAAGGCGCATGTTATACATTCTCTTGGGGAAGAGGGGAAAAAGTGTATTGTTATCACCCCCGATGAAGCATCTGCAAGACGTCTTTCAGAGGATATGAAGGCAATGGGAAGCGATGTTCTTTTTTACCCTGCGAGAGATTTTTCTTTCAGCTCCTCTGAGGGACAGTCAAGAGAATACGAGCATGTAAGGCTCGGCACTCTTTCCAGAATGATAAAAGGCGAATACGATATTGTCACATGCAGTATAGAAGCATTTGTTCAGTACACAATGCCTCCCGAAGAATTATCGGAAAGGACCTTCCGTTTAGTCAGCGGCGAAGATTTTTCTCTTGATGATGCGGTTTCAATTCTTATAAAAGCAGGATATGTGAGAAGTCCTCAGGTTGACGGCTCAGGTCAGTTTGCCGTCAGAGGCGGTATACTTGATATTTTTCCGCCTCATGCTGAAAACCCTGTGAGAGTTGAATTCTGGGGCGATACTGTTGACCTGATTGCAGGCTTTGATGCTGAAAGTCAGAGAAGAACGGATACTCTTGATGAAATCGAAATCACTCCTGCCACTGAAATAATTTTTGATTCTTCTGAAATTCTCAAAAATAAAATTGAAGAGTTTATGGCTGATGTAAAGGGTAAAGGCTCTCAGAAAGCGAAAGCCTCTCTTCTGGCAGACATTGACAGACTTCAGAACGAGGTGAGAGTTTCATCTCTTGACAGATATATTTCTCTTGCATACCCCTATCTTGCAACAATAACGGACTATTGCGACAAGGATGCCGTTTTGTGCGTGTGCGAAAGTGCAGGCGTAAAGGAAAGAGGAGAAGCCTCCCTGAAGCTTATGCATGAGGAAATTATTGCCTGTTTTGAAGAGGGAACTCTTTGCAAAGGTCTTGATAAGTTTTCGCTTACCCGGTCGGAGGTCCTCGGCATTTTCGGAAAAAGCAAGACAGTGTATCTTGATAATCTCCCAAGGGGAAGCTTTGATACTCCTGTAAAAGAGCTCATAAATTTTGCGGCAATACAGCATTCTCTCTGGAACGGCATGTCATCTGTTCTTACAGACGATATTCTCAGCTACAAAAACAAAAAAGACAGAACCTGTATTGTTATGGCAGGAACCGGCAAAGCGGCAAAGGCACTTTGCGATGACCTTGAAAAAGACGGCTTCAAGTCTGTTTTCTTTCCGTCACTTCCCGAAAAATTCCCCGAAGGATATGTCAGCGTGATTACAGGCGCACTCAGTGCAGGTCTTGAATATCCTCAGCAGAAAGTAAGAATCGTTTCTTACGGCAGACGTACAAGCGTAAAGAAAAAGCAGAAAAATAAAAATTACAAAGCCTCCAACGCTTTTCACAGCCTTGAGGAAATGCACAAGGGCGATTATATTGTCCATTCAATGCACGGTATCGGTATTTATGAGGGCATCACTCAGCTTGAAGCCAGCGGAGCCACAAAGGATTATATCAAAATCCGCTATGATAAAGGCGATATTCTTTACATTCCCGTAACACAGCTTGACCTTGTTGCAAAATATATAGGCCCGAAAAGCGAAACAAGCACCGTGAAGCTTAACAAGCTTGGCAGTGATAAGTGGGCAAAGACGAAAAATAAGGTAAGGTCAGCAGTTAAGGATATGGCTGACGACCTGATACAGCTTTACGCAAAACGTCTTAACATGAAAGGCTTTGCGTTTTCTCCCGATATTGATATGCAGAGTGATTTTGAAAGACGCTTTGAGTTTGATGAAACTGAGGACCAGCTCAGATGTATCGACGAAATCAAAAACGATATGGAAAAACCCTATCCTATGGACAGACTTCTCTGCGGCGACGTAGGCTTCGGCAAAACTGAGGTAGCGCTGAGAGGTGTTTTCAAATGTGTTGCTGACGGCAAGCAGTGTGCGATTCTTGTGCCCACAACAATTCTTGCTCTTCAGCATTATCAGACTATTCAGAAAAGGTTTGAAGGCTTTCCTGTTGAAAGTGCAATGCTTTCACGCTTCTGCACTCCGAAGCAGCAGGCAGAAATCGTAAAAAATCTGAAAAGGGGAAGCATTGATATTGTGGTAGGTACACACAAGCTTCTTTCAAAAAAACTGGAGTTCAAGGATTTAGGTCTTGTTATTGTGGATGAAGAACAGCGCTTCGGTGTCGGTCAGAAGGAGAAACTGAAGGAGCGTTTTCCGTCTGTTGATGTGCTTACTCTGTCTGCAACGCCTATTCCCAGAACTCTTAACATGGCGATGACAGGTATGCGTGACATGAGTATTATCGAAGAAGCTCCGCAGGACAGACATCCTGTTCAGACTTATGTAATCGAGCATAATATGGACGTTCTCGTGCAAGCTATGGAAAAGGAGCTGAGAAGAGGCGGTCAGGTCTACTATCTTCATAATAAAGTGGATTCGATTGAAAAAAGAGCCGCTGAAATTCAAAGTCTGCTTCCTGATGCGAGAGTGGCTGTGGGTCACGGTCAGATGAGTGAGGAAGAACTGTCCGATGTGTGGAAAAGTCTTATTGAGGGCGAAACGGATATTCTCGTTTGCACGACGATTATTGAAACAGGTGTTGATGTTCCCAATGCGAACACCCTTATTATTGAGGATGCTGACAAAATGGGTCTTGCCCAGCTTCATCAGATAAGAGGACGCGTAGGCAGAAGTGCAAGAAGAGCCGGCGCATATTTTACTTTCACAAGGGGAAAACAACTCTCCGAAATTGCCGACAGAAGGCTTTCTGCTATCAGAGAATTTACCGAATTCGGTTCAGGCTTCAAAATTGCCATGCGTGACCTTGAGCTTCGCGGTGCGGGAAATATTCTCGGAGCACAGCAGCACGGTCACATGGAAGCCGTAGGTTATGATATGTATCTGAAGCTTCTTTCAGAGGCAGTTGCCGAAGAAAAGGGCGAAGAGATTGAAGAAAGTACGGAAAATTGTCTTATTGACCTGCATATTGATGCCAATATCCCGAAAAAGTATATTGAAAGCGTTCCGCACCGTCTTTCAATGTACAGAAGAATTGCGGATATCCGCACGCAGGAAGATGCTGACGATGTAATTGACGAGCTTATCGACCGCTTCGGTGAACCGCCCAAGAGCGTTATGGGACTTATTGATGTTGCACTTCTGCGTGCGACGGCAGTGAAAAACGGAATTTCCGAAATCGGTCAGGCGGGGGACAGGCTTCTCCTTTACAGCGATACTCTCGATATGAAAAAGGTAGCAGCAGTTTCAAATTCAATGCGGGGAAGAATTACCGTTGCAACAAGTCCGAGACCTCATATCAAGGTGAAGTTAGGAGAAAATCAGTCTGAAACCGATGCGCTGAAACAGGTAATGGCACTTATGCTTCTCGCTGATAAAAAAGAAGAAAAAGAATAAAAAAACTCTTTACAAATAATATTTAATGTGCTATAATATTCGAGCTTAGGTCCTTTTCTCGGAAAGTGGAGTAAACCCAAAGGGTGTTTCACCTGCCTCTTGCTGGGATTTGTGACGACGCGAAAATATTTCAAATGAGGTGAAAAAACAATGACAAACGAAGAAAAAAAGGCTATAATGGCTGAGTATGCAACTCACGAAGGTGACACAGGTTCTCCCGAAGTTCAGATCGCTATTCTCACAAAGAGAATCAACGATCTCAACGAGCATTTCAAAGTGCATCATAAGGACCACCATTCAAGAAGAGGTCTCCTCAAGCTTGTTGGTCACAGAAGAAACCTTCTTGCATATCTTCAGAAGGTTGATATTGAACGTTACCGTTCAATCATCGCAAGACTCGGAATC
>CAZDQE010000094.1:0-4824 GCA_964507395.1 uncultured Eubacteriales bacterium
CACAGATAACCATGATTTTGCCCTTGCGTTTAATAATCTTGCACTTCTCGCAAATTTTCTTTACAGAAGGTCTGACTTTCATAATTGAATACCTCCTAAAATACTTGCATCGTATAGTATTTTCTATACTGTTTTCTTATTTGGATCGCCATGTAATACGACCACGAGTCAGGTCATATGGCGACATTTCTACCGTCACTTTATCTCCCGGAAGAATACGAATGTAGTTCATTCTGAGTTTTCCGGAAATATGAGCTAAGATCTTAACTCCGTTTTCCAATTCAACATTGAATGTTGCGTTGGGAAGAGCTTCGATAACGGTTCCTTCAACCTCTATCATATCCTGTTTGGACATCAACAAAACCTCCTGATGATTTGTCTGCCTCAGCTTTTACTCTGCCGAGTGCCTTCTTTAACCTTCCATTGGCTGCCATTTCTTCGGGTGAAAGCACAAATGAAGTTTTTTCAATGTGCTTTGGGTTTTTACGCTTGGGTTTTTCCACCCTGCGTTCTTTCCCGTCGCTGATAAATACATAAGTTTCATCAAACCCGACAACCGCAAAAATATCGTTAGAATCGTGTCCGGCTTTCGACCTGACAACTCTGCCTACTTCTATTTCCACCCTGCGGCCTCCTCTCAGAGCTCAGTAAGTATTACCGGCCCGTTTGAAGTTATCGCTATAGTGTGTTCAAAGTGTGCTGAAAGTTTTCCGTCAGCCGTTTTAACCGTCCAGCCGTCTGACATTGTTTTTACGCCCGGTACACCCTGATTTATCATGGGTTCAATGGCAATTGTCATGCCCGGCAACAGTCGCACACCTCTTCCCGGTGTGCCATAATTAGGAACGCTGGGGTCTTCATGAACCTTTTTTCCGATGCCGTGTCCCGTAAAGGATCTTACAACACCGTAGCCATGCTTTTCGCAGTAACTCTGGATAGCCCAACCGATATCACCGAGTCTGCCGCCTGCGATTGCCTTACTGATGCCTTCGTATAGGCTCTCTCTGGTCACATCGCACAGCCGCTGCGCCTCAGGACTTATTTTGCCTGCTGCGAATGTGGCGGCGTTGTCTCCGTTATATCCTTCAAGCTCAGCTCCAAGGTCAATACTGACGATGTCGCCTTCTCTGATTACTCGCTTTTGGCTTGGAATTCCGTGAATAACCTCATCGTTTATGGAAATGCATGCGGTAGCAGGAAAATCATACAAATGAAGGAAGTTGGGATTTGCTCCCTGCTTCTTTATATAATCGTATGCGATCCTATCAATTTCAGCGGTAGTGACTCCCGGCTGAACTGCCTCTCCTGCTGCCTTTAATGCTCCTGCAGATATTCTGCATGCTTCACGCATCAGCGCAAGCTCTCGCGTGGTTTTGAGCACTATCATGCTTAATCCTCCAAAGCTTTAAGGGTAAGAGCGGTTGTATCTTTAACCTCTTCCTGACCCTCAACTACGCAGAGAATACCTTTCTCACCGTAGTAATTTTTAAGGGGTTCTGTCTGCTCATGGTAAACATGAAGTCTGTCAAGAACCGTGTCCGGATGGTCATCCTTTCTCTGAACAAGCTCGCCGCCGCAGAGATTGCAAACGCCTTCTTTTGCAGGCTTCTTGTACTCCAAGTGATATGAAGCACCACAGTCCTTACAAACGCGTCTGCCGGACATTCTCTTTACAATCTTCTCATCGGGAACTTCGATATCAATAACCTTGTCAATGACAATGCCCATGTTATCGAGAGCTTCTGCCTGAGGAATTGTACGGGGAAAACCGTCAAGAATGAATCCGTTATTGCAGTCATCCTGTGCAAGTCTGTCCTTAATGATACCGATTACGACTTCATCAGGAACAAGCTGACCTGCATCGATGAATGATTTTGCTTTAAGTCCCATTTCCGTGCCGTTCTTGAGAGCTTCACGGATAATGTTACCGGTTGAGATTGCAGGTATTGAGAGCTTTTCGCAGATTACCTCTGCCTGAGTTCCCTTACCTGCACCCGGTGCACCGAGAAGAATAAGTTTCATAACTCTTTTCTCCTTCTCAATTAATCAAGGAAGCCCTTGTAGTGACGCATCATCATCTGGCTTTCGAGCTGTTTAACAGTTTCGAGCGCAACACCAACAAGGATGATGATTGATGTACCACCCATTGAAATGTTCATACCGGCGGGAAGATACTCGCTCAAAACTTCAAGGCCGCAAATCTGTGAGTAGAGAATCGGGAAGATTGCAACTACGCTGATAAGCAATGCACCGAGAAGTGTGATTCTTGAAAGAATCTTGCCGATATAATCTGATGTGGGCTTGCCGGGACGAATACCGGGGATCGCACCGCTGTTCTTTCTGATGTTGTTTGCCATTTCCACGGGGTTATACTGGATTGTTGCATAGAAATATGCAAAGAAGATAATCAGTACGAAGTACATGATACCGTATGCCCAGTGGTCTGATGTGAACACATCAAAGAATTTCTGCCAACCGTCTGAGGGATTGGAAACAAACAACTGAATAGTGGGCGGAAGTGAAAGAATTGATGAAGCGAAGATGATGGGCATAACACCTGACATATTAACCTTAATCGGAATATGTGTGTTCTGACCGCCATACATCTTACGGCCTACAACTCTCTTTGCATACTGAACGGGAATACGTCTTTCTGCGTTATCCATCCATACGATATAAGCAATCATGAGAAGCATGATAACCATAACGATAGGACCGAGAACATAGTAAGCACCGCCATACTGGAAATATCCGTAATCGGGGCTGAAGATGTTCATTACCATTGTGGGGATACGTGATACGATACCTGCAAAGAGAATCATTGAGATACCGTTACCGATGCCCTTGTCATTGATCTGCTCACCGAGCCACATGATAAGTGCAGCACCTGCGGTGAAGCAGAGAACGATCGTGATTGCCTGGAAGACTGCCCAGAAACCTGTGAAGTCTGAACCGTCAGCTGAAACTGAAAGGTAACCGCCGTTTCTGAGGAAGAAGTAATAAGCTGTACTCTGCATAATTGCAAGACCAACTGTTACATAACGAGTGATAGTAGCAATTTTCTTTCTGCCTTCCTCGCCTTCCTTTGAAAGTCTTTCAAGGGCAGGAATTGCAACTGTTAAAAGCTGCATGATAATTGAACTGTTGATATACGGAGTGATTGACATTGCAAAAATTGTACCATAGTTGAATGCTTCACCCGTCATAATGTTGAGGTACTGAATGAATGTACCTGCATATGCGCTTGAGTCAAGACCGTCCGCAAGATTAACAAAGGGAACGGGAATGACTGAACCAATTCTGAAAATTAAAACAATAAAGGCAGTAAAGAGGATCTTTTTGCGAAGCTCGGGAATTTTCCAAGCGTTAACAAAGGTTTTGATCATGTCATACCACCTCTGCCTTTCCGCCTGCTGCCTCAATTTTTGATTTTGCTGTTTCAGAATAAGCGTTTACCTGAACTGTAAGTTTCTTAGCAATTTCACCGTTGCCGAGAACCTTTACACCGTCAAGTGTTTTCTTTACAAGGCCGCTGTTTACAAGAGCCTCGATTGTGACTACATCGCCATCGTTGAATACCTTATCAAGGCTTGCAATGTTTACTGTAGCAAATTCCTTACGGAAAATGTTGTTGAAGCCTCTCTTGGGAATTCTTCTCTGCAAAGGCATCTGACCGCCCTCAAAGCCGATCCTCATACCTCTGCCGGCACGTGCCTTCTGACCTTTGTGTCCTTTACCGGCTGTTTTACCCTGACCGGATGCGGGACCTCTACCGATACGTTTACGTTCCTTTGTTGAACCGGGTACCGGAGAAAGTTCGTGCAGTTTCATTTGTCGCACCTCCTTGCTTACGCTTCGGTTACCTCGATGAGGTGGTTAATTTTGTTGATTTTACCTTGTGTCTGCGGATTTGCGGGCTGTACAGCTACATCTCCGATTTTGTGAAGACCAAGTGCATGAGCGGTGGCTATCTGGTCTTTCTTGCTTCCGATTAAGCTTCTTACGAGCTTTACCTGAACGTTTGCCATTTAATCCACCCTCCTTAACCTAAGATTTCTTTTGTTGATTTTCCACGAATCGCTGCAACTTCGTCTGCGTTGCGAAGCTTGGAAAGACCGTCAATAGTTGCTCTAACAACATTGCACGGATTGTTTGAACGAAGAGCCTTTGAACGGATGTCCTTGATACCTACTGTTTCAACAACAGCACGAACGGGACCACCGGCGATAACGCCGGTACCGGGAGCAGCGGGTTTCATAAGAACTACGCCTGCACCGAATTTACCGATAACTTCGTGAGGAATTGTTGTTCCTTTAAGAGAAACTTTAATAAGATTCTTTTTGGCATCTTCGATACCTTTACGGATAGCGTCCGGTACTTCACCGGATTTGCCGAGACCGAAGCCTACGGTGCCGTTACCATCGCCAACAACTACAAGAGCTGCGAACTTGAAGATTCGACCACCCTTAACTGTCTTTGAAACACGGTTGATAGTAACAACTCTTTCCTGAAGCTCGTTTGTTGCCTGTGTGTCAATATTAGCCAAAGTTATTCCTCCTTCTTAGAACTTGAGGCCGCCTTCGCGGGCGCCTTCGGCCAGCTCTTGTACACGGCCGTGATAGATATAACCGCCACGGTCAAATACTACATCTGTAATATCTTTCTCGATGGCTCTCTTTGCGAGCATTTCGCCAACCTTGCGGGCTGCGGATTTATTTCCGCCGTATTCTTCAAAATCTTTCTCAACAGATGATGCGCTAACAAGTGTTACACCGTTTACGTCATCGATTAACTGAGCGTAGATATTCTGAAGGGAGCGGAATA
>CAZDQE010000095.1:0-4547 GCA_964507395.1 uncultured Eubacteriales bacterium
GCTTTGTTTTGGTCATGTGGCGTGTGGGTCCTGTGCGACGGGGCGCCGTGAACCATGTCAGGCGGGGAATCGAGCAGCATTAAGCGGTTAGCGCTGTGCGCCACAGTCCGCCTGCACGTCATATGACCAAGGCAAAGCTTTTTGATTTTAACAGTATTTAAGAAAGGGTGACAGAGATGTATCAGGTGCTTTACAGAAAATACAGACCGCAGGTTTTCAGTGATATTGTAGGACAGGAGCATGTTACATCAACTCTTTCAAATGAGCTGAAAGAAGGTAAAATTTCTCATGCTTATCTTTTCAACGGCTCGCGGGGTACAGGTAAAACCACTTGCGCCAGAATTCTTGCAAAGGCGGTCAACTGTCTTGCTCCGAAGGACGGAAACCCTTGTAATGAATGTGAGATTTGCAGAGGTATTGACAATTCATCTATCCTCGATGTTATTGAAATTGACGCCGCAAGTAACAGAGGTGTTGATAACATCCGCGACCTGACAGATGAAGCGGCATTTACTCCCGCAAACGCAAAGTACAGGGTTTACATCATAGACGAAGTTCACATGCTTACAATCGAAGCATTCAATGCTCTTCTTAAAACTCTTGAAGAGCCGCCCGAACACGTAAAATTTATTTTAGCCACAACAGAGGTTCACAAATTACCGCCCACGATTCTCTCACGTTGTCAGCGTTTTGATTTCAGAAGAATTCCCGTTGAGGACATTGTGAAAAGACTTAAGTTTGTCTGCGAATCGGAAGGGCTTACAATTGATGATTCTGCGGCGGCATTGGTAGCAGGTATTGCAGACGGCGCACTGCGAGATGCGTTGTCACTCCTTGACCAGTGTGCATCAAGAAGTAAAAATATAACTGCTGAGGTTGTAGAAAGTGCGGCAGGCATGGCAGGGAAAACGTATCTGTATGACCTTGCAGATGCGCTGAACGGCAAGGACACAGCGAAGGTTTTTCAGATGATCGATGATCTTCACAATGCATCCTGTGATATGGAAAGACTTTGCAGTGAGCTGATAAATCATTTCAGAAATCTTATGGTTGTCAAAACCGTAAAAAAAGCAGACGGTCTTATTGTATGCACTCAGGAGGAGCTGCAGAAGATCAGCGAGCAGTCTCAGAAATTTACTCTTGAAAATATTCTTTACTGCCTCTCGCAGCTTGAAAATACTCTTGCAAACATAAAAAGGGGACTTTCGGGCAGAATTGAAACAGAAATGGCTATGGTGAGAATTTGTTCACCTAAGCTTGACGAAACAAATAAAGCACTGCTTTCCCGTGTTGCAGAGCTTGAAATAAAGCTTGCAAATGTATCAGAGGGAAAGACGGTCAATATACCTGTCATAAAAACGGCAGAGGAACCCAAAAAAGAAGAAGTGAAGAAACCTTCTCTTCCCGTTGAGGATACGTTTACACCGCCGCCGCCGGAAGAAGACGATTTTATTCCTCCCGTGCAGGAAACAAAAGTGCAGGAAAAACCGAAACAGGAGCCACAGCCTTCAACAGAGGGCGACAAGCCGTTTCCGTTCTGGGCAGAAGCACTGGCGATTCTCGGTGAGACTGATAAACCACTCAGGGGCTTGCTTGCAGGCTCAAGTGCAGTTCAGAGAGGCGATTTTGTTCTTATCAACAGCTTCAATCCTACTCTTGATCAGTTCATCAGAATTGATTCTCACAGGAAAGCACTCAGCGAGGCTATTTATAAGGCGGCAGGCAGAAAATACAGATTAGGCATTTTCAAGGGTGAGGTCAAGCAGGAAAAACCGGGCACAAAGAAAGACCCCCTTGATGATTTTATGAAAAAAGCAAACGCAAGTAATATTCCGTTTGACATTAACTAAATAAGAAGAGGAGAATTAAAGTATGAAAGCAAGAATTCCCAACCAGGGTGGCATGAATCAGGCAGCAATGCTTAAGAAAATCCAGGATATGCAGGCTGATATGGAAAAGAAGCAGGCGGAAATCGAAGAAACTGAATTTACAGCTTCTGCAGGCGGCGGAGCAGTTGAAGCAGTTGTTCTCGGAACTCATGAGGTTAAGAGAATCAAAATTGACCCTGAAGTAATTGACCCCGAAGATGCAGAAATGCTTGAGGATATGGTGGTTGCAGCAGTTAACGAGGCAATCAAAAAGTCAGTTGACGCTATGGAGAGTGCTATGGAATCTGCAAAAGCAGGTCTTGGCGGTCTCGGCGGACTTGGCGGTCTGCTTTAATGGGCTACAAGGTCGCACCCCTTGCCCGTCTTATCGAGCAGTTTGAACGCATGCCGGGCATAGGAAAGAAAAGTGCACAGCGTATTGCGTTCCACGTGCTGGGTATGTCAGATAAAGACGCGAAAAATTTTGCTCAGTGCATTATTGATGCTCACGAAAAAATCCACAGATGCTCAGTCTGCGGCGACCTGACGGACAGTGATTTGTGTCCCATCTGTGCAAGTGTTACAAGGGACAAAAGTCTTGTTTGTGTTGTTGAAAATCCTGCAGATGTGCTGGCTTTTGAGAGGACAAGAGAATATAAAGGTACATATCATGTTCTTCACGGCGCAATTTCGCCTATTAACGGCATAGGACCTGAAGAGCTGAATGTAAAATCGCTCATTTCCCGCGTAGCGGCAGGGGACATAAAAGAAGTTATCATGGCAACGGACCCTACAGTTGAGGGCGAGGCTACAGCTATGTACCTTTCAAAACTTATAAAGCCCTTCGGCGTTACGGTTTCCCGACTTGCTTACGGTGTGCCCGTAGGCGGAGATCTGGAATATGCCGATGAAATAACACTTCAGAGGGCAATTGAGGGAAGACAGATTCTGTAAATTTTTGAATAATTTTCATTTGATTTATTCAGAATAAAATTATACAATGAAAGGGCGTGATACGCATGAAAAATGAGAATAAGGCAGTTGCCACCAACAAAAAGGCGTATCACGACTATTTTGTTGAAGAAACTGTTGAAGCAGGTCTTGAGCTTTTCGGTACGGAAGTGAAATCTGTCCGTCAGGGAAAGGTGAATCTTAAGGATTCATGGTGCAGCTTCAAGGATGGAGAAGTTTTTATCCACGGAATGCACATCAGCCCCTACGAGCACGGCAACATTTTCAACCGTGACCCTTTAAGACCTAAAAAGCTTCTTCTTCATAAGAAAGAAATCAACCGTTATTTCGGTCTTACAAAACAGCAGGGACTTACGCTTATTCCCTTGTCAATCTACTTTGTCAAAGGCAGAGCCAAGGCAGAAATCGGACTTTGCAAAGGTAAAAAGCTCTATGATAAACGAGCAGTTGCCGCAAAGAAAGACGCCGCACGTGACGTTGAGCGTGCATTGAGGGATAAAGGCTGAAAACAACTGACAGTTTAGTTGGTTTTCAGGAAAAAACAACTGATAGTTGAGTGATTTTCTCTGTTTTCAACCTTTGTTATATTAAAATTTTTGAAATTCTCCGTTAAAATTTTATTGAAAAAACGGCTCAGCCGAAAAAAGGAGAATGAATATGTCAATATTTAAAAAGAAAGAAAAAGAAGAACCAACTGCAACATTAGGAGAAAGAATTGCTGAAGGCAGGAAAAAGTGCTCATATACACAGGAAGCCTTTGCAGAACTTCTTGATGTGACACCTCAGGCGGTATCAAAATGGGAAAACGATGTTTCCTGTCCCGATATTCAACTGTTGCCGAAAATATCTGAAATTTTAGGTATGTCTGTAGACGAGCTTTTAACAGGAAAAAAGTCAGCGGTGGAAACAGATCCGAAAACGGCTGAAAAAACTGTAGACACAAGTAAGCTGAAATTTATTATCAGAGTTGAAAAGCCTGAACAGAAGCCTGTAGTAGTATCGTTTCCCTTTGTGGCAGCAAAGAAATTTGCAAGAATAGGCAACGGCATATCAGGGGTTGTAGGTAATGGCGCGCTTGATAGCGAACAGCTTGAAGCAATACTCGAGCTTGTGGAAAACGGTGCAACAGGTGAAGTTTTCCAGGTAGAAGCAAATGACGATACTGTTGTAAGATTCATTGTTGAATAATTGAATATAAGGGTACATATATGGTAAACTGTATATGTACCTTGTAATAAAATTATTTGCGTCGCAGACCATAACTTCTTCACTATTACTTCTTACCTCTTACTTTGAGCGCAAGCGAATACACGGGGATGAAAGGATTTCGACGGGGATTTTGAATCATGATAAGCGAGTAGTGGTGCGGTGCCACTTTAAAAATCGCAACGTTTAAAAATAAACGACAAAAACACAGTTTTACAGGCTGCTTAACTAAGCGCCCGTCCTGAATAAGAGTACCACGGCTTATTTAAGGGCGTCGATTAGTGGTGAACGTGAACAGGTGAGTGCCTTGTAACCTGTCATGCATCAAAGGCTACCTGATAAGTGAGTCTGCCGACTGACGCGCTTTGAAGGGAATCTTAAAAAATCGGCTACACTCGTAGAAAGTTGTGAGAATGAGTTTTCGGACGCGGGTTCGACTCCCGCCATCTCCACCAAACACAAGTCAGACGAACACCTGTTATTTCTTCACAGGCGGCTTCG
>CAZDQE010000096.1:0-4144 GCA_964507395.1 uncultured Eubacteriales bacterium
ACGCACACGGCTGTGTTGTTGAAGGCGAACTCGGTCAGCTTGCAGGTATCGAAGATGACGTTAACGTCAGCGAAGAAGATGCAAACTTCACAGACCCCGATCAGGTTTACGATTTCGTTACAAGAACAGGTGTTGACTCACTTGCTATCGCAATCGGTACAAGCCACGGTGCATACAAGTTCAAGCCCGGTCAGAAGCCCCAGCTTCGTTTCGACATCCTCAAGGCAGTTGAAGAAAAGCTTCCCGGCTTCCCCATCGTTCTTCACGGTGCTTCATCTGTTAACCAGGATGACGTTAAAACAATCAACGCATACGGCGGTGAAATGCCCGATGCTATCGGTATCCCCGAAGATATGCTCCGCGAGGCAGCATCAATGGCAGTTTGCAAAATCAATGTTGACTCAGACATCCGTATTGCAATGACAGCTGCTATCCGTAAGCACTACAGCGAGAATCCCAAGCACTTCGACCCCAGACAGTATCTCACACCTGCAAGAGATGCAATCGAAGGCGTTGTTTCACACAAAATCGAAACAGTTCTCGGCTGCGAAGGCAAAGCATAAGTAAAACAAAAAATTATCCTCTCGGCAAAAACCGGGAGGATTTTTTGTTTTAATGAATAATTCTATTGCAAAGATTTTGAACGAAGCTGTGGCGGAAATATTCCCGCCAAAACCATATTTAATTGTTGTTTCAAAAAGTATAATTATTGGCTTGCGGCAGCATTATTATAATAACGGCGTAGCCCCGAAATTATTCATTTTTCAATATTCATCATTCATTATTCATTAAAAAGCAACGGTCAACAACTGACCGTTGCTTTGTTTTACAGCAGGTGTGCAATCATTTCTTCATGTGACATGGGTGAGAGGTCTGCCGGTGCGATATCAAAAACTGTCTTGCAACCTATTTCACCCTTCTTGTTAAGCTTATAAACTGCTCTTGCATACGCCACAAGGACGCTTGAAGTAAATTCAGGGTTTGAATCAAGGTTAAGCTTGTACTCAATAACATGCTTGTTTTCTCCGTTCACACCTGTAACCCCTGTGCGGATTACCGAACCGCCGTGAGGAATTCCACTGTGGTCGCGGTCAAGCTCTTCCTGAGAAATAAAATTCACTGTTGTATCGTAGTCAGCAAAATATTTGGGCATCGTTTTGATTTCGTTTTCAATGCGTGCTAAATCTGCGCCATCTTCTGCCACAACATAGCAGAGTCTTGTATGCTTTTCTCTTGTTGTAAGTTCGGGATTTTCGCCGTTTCTCACTCTTTCCATAGCCTCTTCAACAGGGCAGGTATACTGTCTTGCATCAAGAACACCTTTAATTCTTCTGACAGCGTCTGAATGTCCCTGGCTTACGCCCTTGCCCCAGAAGGTATAATCCTTACCTTCGGGAAGAATACAGCTTGAATAAAGTCTGTTCAGCGAGAACATACCCGGGTCCCAGCCAACAGAAATTGCCGCAGTTCTGCCGTTTTCCTTTGCAGCTTTGTCCACTCTTGCAAAATGAACAGGAATATCAGCATGTGTATCAAAGCTGTCAATAACGTTGAAATTTTTTGCAAGTGCCGGTGTCATTTCGGGAAGATCTGTTGCACTGCCGCCGCAAATAATAAGCACGTCAATTTCGTCCTTATATTTTTCAACATCGTCTGCTGAGTAAACGCCTGCGCCCTCTGTCATGATTTTCAGACTCTCAGGGTTTCTTCTTGTAAAAACTCCGAAAAGCTCCATATCATCATTCTGACATATCGCCTTTTCTACGCCTTTTCCTAAATTTCCGTAACCGTAAATTGCTATTTTCATACTCTTCGCCTCTATTGGTTTTTTTGATACTTATTATTATACTCCTATGGATAAAAAATGCAATAATTTTTCTGACTTTTTTCATTCAACCGTAATTTCTTATGGTGCGCCAAATATGCCTGTACCATTATTTGGACTTTGCTTAATTATTTTGAAATAGGTATTGATTTTTTCCGAAGCTTAATGTATAATAAATTCAATCGAACATTTGTACACTAAACGGAGGAATAAAAAATGGCTGACAAACAAAAAGCTCTTGAAACCGCTTTGCTTCAGATTGAAAAACAGTACGGTAAAGGTGCCGTAATGCGTCTGGGTCAGAGTGCAAATGCAAATATTGAGGCTATCTCAACAGGTTCAATCTCTCTCGATGCGGCAACAGGTATCGGCGGACTTCCCAAAGGAAGAATTATTGAAATTTACGGTCCTGAATCTTCAGGTAAAACAACACTCGCCCTTCACGTTGTAGCTGAAGCACAGAAAGCAGGCGGCGAGGCCGCTTTCATTGACGCTGAGCATGCTCTTGATGCAGTTTACGCAAAAAATCTCGGCGTAGATATTGATTCTCTCCTCGTTTCTCAGCCTGACAGCGGTGAACAGGCTCTTGAAATTACAGAGGCTCTGGTCCGCTCAGGCGCAATTGATGTTATCATTGTAGACTCCGTTGCAGCTCTTGTTCCCCGCGCGGAAATCGACGGCGAAATGGGTGACTCTCATGTGGGTCTTCATGCAAGACTTATGTCACAGGCGCTGAGAAAGCTTGCTCCCGCAGTTGCAAAATCAAACACAGTTATCGTTTTCATCAACCAGCTTCGTGAAAAAGTAGGCGTAATCTACGGAAACCCTGAAGTTACAACAGGCGGCCGTGCTCTCAAATTCTACGCTTCAATCCGTATGGAGGTTCGTAAAGTTGAACAGCTTAAGGCTGCTGGCAACGAAATCATCGGTAACAGAACAAGGGTTAAAATCGTTAAAAACAAAGTGGCTCCCCCCTTCACAACTGCAGAATTCGATATCATGTACGGAAAAGGCATTTCAAAATGCGGTGAAATCCTTGACATGGCAGTTGAAATGGGTATTGTCAAGAAGAGCGGTGCATGGTTCTCATACGGCGAAAACCGTCTCGGACAGGGTAGAGATAATGTAAAGGATTACATTGAGAAAACTCCTGAATTCGCAAAAGAAATCGAAGACCTTATTAAGGCTAAGAAAAACGAAATCTCTGAAGCAGAGGAAAAAGCCCCTAAGGCCGCTGACAAAAAAGAGCCTGTAACAAAATCAATCACTAAAGAAAAGGCAAGAGCCGCTATCGACATTCTTGTTGAAGACGACGAATAATGAAACTCAGTGTAAAAAACGGCAGAGAAAATAAAATTCACATTTTTGTTGATGATGAATATTCTCTGACCGTGGACAATGAATATTGGTACACCTCGGAGTGGTGTACTGTAAAAGAAATAGACGAAGAAGATTTTGAGGAATTAAAAGAAGAAATCGAGTGCCGAAGAGCATGGCTCAGTGCCCTTGACCTTCTCTCCGTAAGAAGTCATTCCCAAAAAGAACTTATTTTTAAACTTCAACGTAAATATTCCCGGAACGCAGCCGAGGCTGCCGCACAAAAAGCGGCAGAGCTCGGCTTAATTGACGACGAGGCTTTTGCGGCAATGTATGCAAAGGAGCTTATCGAAAGAAAAAAATACGGAATTTCCCGTGTTAAAACCGAACTGAGACAAAAAGGTATTTCTTCCCATATAATAGAAAGTATTCTTTTCTCTCTTGACATTAACTCAAAAGAAAGTATAATTAACTTAGTGGAAAGAAAATATTCGCATAAGCTGGCAGATGACAAAGGCAGACGGCAGGTAATTGCCGCTTTGCAAAGAAGAGGATTTTCCTATTCTGAAATTAAATCCGCCCTTAGTGAATTTGATTTACCGGACGAAAATGATGAATGGTGAGGAAACTTTATGGATAAACTCAGAGCGGCTTTGATTTCACTGGGATGCCCCAAAAACCAGGTTGATGCAGAAATGCTTATTGCCCGTCTTGAAGATGAGGATTTTGTTTTTTCCGACATGACTGACGGCGCAGTTGACGTTATAATCATCAACACCTGCGGATTTATTGACGAAGCGAAAAAAGAAGCAATCGACAACATTCTTGATGCAATCGAGATGAAAAATGACGGAGAAACCAAGGCAATTGTCATTACAGGATGTCTCAGCGAGGTTTATAAGGAAGAAATTCTCACTGAATTTCCCGAAGTGGATGCAGTTGTAGGAATCGGCTCAAACGGAGATATTGCCGAAATATGCAGAAAAGCTGTAGAAGGAAACA
>CAZDQE010000097.1:0-3978 GCA_964507395.1 uncultured Eubacteriales bacterium
AGAAGTCCCCTTACTTTTATACGAAGCCTGTCAGGGTTAGCGGACAGATAAAAGCTTACACGCAACAATACAGCCCATGGAATTAAAACTTCCATGGGCTTTTTGTTATTCTTTTCTGCATTTTACAATTGCTTCCGTAACATCTTCGAGAACAAGGTCGCCGTTCTGATTGTATGCTTTAATCGAAATTTCAACAATACCGTTTTTAGCACTTCTTTTAGTGAGATTTGTTACAACAGCTTTGCCCGTTAGCACATCTTCTGCAAAAACAGGCTTCAGCCATTCGATTTTTGTGGATTTACCTGCAAGCAGTTCCTCTCCGAAGAAATCTACCTCAAGATATTTTGCCCACACTGCCATAAATGACATAACGCCCGGTGCAATAAGCTTGCCGAAATGCGTGCTTTTTGCGTATTCCTCGTCAGTATGCAGAGGAATATTATCGTAATTTCTCGCAAAATCCAGCATCTTTTCCTTTTCGATTACCGCAGGTGAAATTTCTACCGTCATTCCCTGCCTAATATCATCAAAATACATTTTTTCTCACCTCGACAACAAACTGTCAACAAACTGACGGGCACGCCGTGCAGACCTTCCGCCGCGTGCCAGAGCAAAACGTTCAGCAAGCAAATCAAGCTCTTCCTTCGGCATTTCAATTTTGCTCTCCTCTGCCAGATAATGAACAATGCGAAGATATGTTTCCTTATCGGGCTTGGAAAAGGTCACATGAATACCGAATCTCTCCGACAGAGAAACAAGCTCCTGAACAGAATCGTTACGATGAACATCGTCACCCTCGCGGTCGGAAAATTTCTCCTTGATAATATGCCTTCGGTTGCTTGTAGCATAAATGACTACATTGTCCGATTTCGCCGTCACCGAGCCTTCAAGAACTGCCTTCAGAGCATTGAAATTATCGTCATCCTTAAGAAATGAAAGGTCGTCGATAAACAACACAAATTTCAGCGGATTTTCAGACAGTTCATCGAGAATCTTCGGAATGGCGTTAAGCTGGTCTTTACGCATTTCAACAACACGCAGTCCCTCGTTCCACAACGCGTTTGCAACCGCCTTTACAGTTGAGGATTTTCCTGTTCCCGCATCACCTGTGATGAGGATATTTGCTGCCGGCTTGCCGTCAAGCAAAGCCTTTGTGTTATCAAGAATAATCTGCCTTTCGCGCTCGTAGTCAATCAGATGCGAAAGCTCCGTTCTGTCGGGATGAAGTGCGGGAACAATATTCTTCTTTTCATCAACATAAAACATACGGTTTTTAGCGTAAATTCCATAACCGAATTTTCCGATATTTTCTGCCCTGTGAAGATATATATCTTTAAGTCTGAGCTTTGTTGTTGTAAAGCAGGGAAGAAAGCCTGTGTAATCAAGGTCTTTGCAAAGCTTCTTTTCAGTAAGCTCCGCCACCTCCTGAAGAACGTCAAGCTCGGACTCCAGAGTCTGATACATATACTTCGGAATTTGTTTTCCGCTGCCTATCATTTTCACATACACATTCCCGCTGTTAGCTGAAAGCTCTTTTACGTATTCACCTAAGTTTCCGCCGTTGGCATTATAGAGAGTTGCCACAAATTCGGAATAAGATGAGTTCGCAGGCTCCTCAAGATATCTGAGCAAGGCGGAAATTACAGGGTCCGTCAGCAAATCTCTGAATATACATAAAGTATTCAGTTTATCTTTTAAATTTTTCATATCAATTCAGAATCGCTCCGCTTGCACCGCCCGAAACAAGAGAAGCGTATCTTTTAAGATACCCTGAAAGCTCTTTTTTCTTCGGCACAAAATTTTTCATACGCTCATTCAGCACATCTTCAGGAACTTTGAGTTCGATAGTGTTTTCGGGAATATTGATACAGATAATATCCCCCTCTTCAACTACACCGATAACACCGCCTGATGCAGCTTCGGGAGTTACATGACCGACACAAGCGCCTCTTGTAGCACCGCTGAAACGTCCGTCAGTAATAAGAGCAACGCTCTCGCCGAGTCCCATTCCCATAATAGCAGATGTGGGATTTAACATTTCACGCATACCCGGACCGCCTTTCGGTCCCTCGTAACGAATCACCACAACATCGCCTGCTGTGATTTTGCCGTCATTAATTGCCTTCTGTGCTTCTTCCTCACTGTCGAAAACTCTGGCAGGTCCTTCGTGGACAAGCATTTTTTCACTGACTGCAGAGCGTTTGACAACACTGCCCTCGGGAGCAAGATTTCCTTTGAGAACTGCTATACCGCCTGTTTCACTGAAGGGATTTTCTACAGGGCGGATTACGTTACAATCAAGATTTACACAGTTCTTAATATTTTCGCCCATGGTTTTTCCGCTTACCGTCATACAGTCAAGGTTCAGAAGATTCTTCTTTGAAAGCTCATTCATTACGGCATATACACCGCCTGCTTCATCAAGTTCTTCCATATAAGTTCTGCCTGCAGGTGCAAGATGGCAGAGATTGGGCGTTTTTGCACTGATCTCGTTTGCAATATCGAGATTCAGCTCAACGCCGCACTCATGTGCAATCGCAGGAAGATGGAGCATGCTGTTTGTTGAGCAGCCCAGAGCCATATCGACTGTCAGAGCGTTCATAAGAGCTTCTTTTGTCATAATATCTCTCGGGCGGATATCCTTTTTAACCATATCCATAACTGCCATACCTGCATGCTTTGCAAGCTCGATTCTTGCGGAATAGACAGCAGGAACCGTACCGTTACCGCGAAGTCCCATTCCGAGTGCTTCTGTCAGACAATTCATGGAATTCGCAGTATACATACCTGAGCATGAGCCGCATGTAGGACATGTTTTTCTTTCGTATTCATTGAGTTTTTCTTCATCTATTTTCCCTGCTGAAAATGCACCTACTGCCTCAAACATGCTTGAAAGGCTTGTCTTTTTTCCCTCAACCTTGCCTGCAAGCATAGGACCGCCGCTGACAAAAACTGTCGGCACATTAACTCTTGCCGCCGCCATGAGAAGTCCGGGTACGTTCTTATCGCAGTTGGGAACCATAACAAGTCCGTCAAAGCCGTGCGCAAGTGCCATTGCCTCGGTTGAATCAGCAATAAGGTCACGGGTGACAAGGGAATATTTCATTCCCCTGTGTCCCATTGCAATGCCGTCGCAAACTGCAATTGCAGGGAAAACGATCGGCGTTCCGCCTGCCATTGCAACTCCTATTTTAACCGCATCAACGATTTTGTCAATGTTCATGTGTCCCGGAACAATCTCATTGTAGGAGCTGACTATACCGATAAGAGGTCTTGACTGTTCTTCCTCGGTAAGTCCCAAAGCGTGAAAAAGACTGCGGTGAGGTGCGTTCTGTACACCGCAAACTACACTTTCTTTTGACATAGATATCGCTCCTTATCAGTTATTTACAAGCTTATCCTCATCACTCCAGCTATAAAGCTTACGGATTTCTTCGCCGACTTTTTCTGACGGATGCTCGCTTGCGATTTTGCGCATTGCATTAAAATGTACCTGTGCGCCGCTTTCTGACATATCAAGAAGGAAGTCTTTTGCAAATGTGCCGTCCTGAATATCCTTGAGGATTTTCTTCATTGTATTCTTTGTTTCGTCTGTGATAATTTTGGGACCTGTGATATAGTCGCCGTATTCAGCAGTATTTGAAATTGAATACCTCATGCCTGCAAAACCGCTCTGATAGATGAGGTCAACGATAAGCTTCATTTCATGGATACATTCAAAGTAAGCGTTTCTGGGGTCATAGCCTGCTTCAACAAGTGTTTCAAAGCCTGCCTGCATAAGCGCTGCAACACCGCCGCAGAGAACTGCCTGTTCACCGAAAAGGTCAGTTTCTGTTTCTGTACGGAATGTTGTTTCAAGAACACCTGCTCTTGCTCCGCCGATACCGAGAGCGTAAGCAAGACCTAAATCCAATGCATCGCCCGTTGCATCCTGCTCCACAGCGATAAGGCAGGGAACACCTTTGCCTGCCTGATATT
>CAZDQE010000098.1:0-3853 GCA_964507395.1 uncultured Eubacteriales bacterium
TGTTTCAAAAAGTATATATTAAATAGCACCCGTCAACGGGTGCTTTCCTCTTTCTCATAAAAACAATCGTCTTTCCATCTGAGAATGTTTGTATCAATGTATTCCCATATTTTTTCATAGTCATTTTCGCCACGGATTATGTGGTCGTGAAAAGACCTTTGCCACAGTTTTTCAGGATAAGATTTTTGTGTAAATGATTTGAATTGACCGATTATCTGAGGTAGGGGAGGGTCTCCGTGCCCTCCCGTTATGGAAATGAGAAAATGTACATGGTTTGGCATAATGACATATTTATCTACAGATATGTTTTTGTAGGTATTGTTAATGAAACCAATAGCATTTTTAACAACATTACCTGTTTTTGTCAATTCGTTTTTCGGGAGGGCACAGAGACCCTCCCCTACAACGGAGATTTTTGATAAGATCTGTTTTCTATCCTTGGTACAGATTGTAATAAAATATGCACCGGGCGTAGAATAATCATACCCTTTTAATCTTGTCGGTTTTCTTTTCGGTAAATCCATAGCTTATATCTCTTCACACAAACGTGCCAGTTCTTCCATTGTCAGTTTTTCTGCTCTCACATTTGCGTCAAGTCCTGCTCTTTCAATTGCGGCAATTACCTCAGCTTTGGAAATTCCCATGCCTGACGAAATTCCGTTTGCCGCTGTCTTTCTTCTCTGGGAAAATGCACTTTTCACAAGAGAGAAAAATTTCTTTTCGTCAGAAACTTCGATTGGCGGATTGCTTCTTATTTTCAGTTTCATGACTGCACTGTCAACCTTGGGGGCCGGCATGAATGAGCCTTTTGAAACACCGAAAAGCTTTTCTGCTTCTGCGTAATAATTTACTGCAACTGTCACTGCTCCCGATTCCCGTGAGCCTACCTCTGCGCAAAGTCTGTCAGCCGCTTCCTTTTGCACCATGACAGTCATATTTTCAATATTTGCCTTGTTTTCAAGAAAATACATGATTATGGGCGATGTGATATAATAGGGCAGATTTGCACACACCGCAACCTTTTCACCGGGAAATTTTTCTTCGATAAGGGCGTTGATATCTGTTTTGAGAACGTCAGCGTTTATAACTTCCACGTTGTCAAAATCTGCAAGAGTTTCGTCAAGCACAGGCAGAAGCGCAGAGTCTACCTCGATAGACACAACCTTTTTGGCTCTCTTTGCAAGCTCTGCTGTGAGAATTCCCACGCCTGCGCCGATTTCAATTGCACAGGTAACGCCGTCTGACAGAGCGTATTCCGCCATCTGAGGACAAACATTGGGATTAATCAGAAAGTTTTGCCCCAGAGATTTTGAAAACTGAAATCCATGCCTTGTCATAATATCCTTGATTGTGTTTATTTCCCATAAGTTTTTCATTTGCGTATTTCCTTTCAAAAGCCTTGAAATTTACCTTCAATTGTCATATAATGAATATATATGTTTTAACGGAGGTTTTAAAATGTCAATTTTAGTTACGGGCGGAGCAGGCTTTATCGGCTCACATACTTGCGTTGAATTACTTAACGCAGGTTATGATATTATTGTACTTGATAATTTTTATAATAGCAAGAGTGAATCTTTAAAAAGAGTAAAAGAAATTACAAATAAGGACCTTAAATTCTACGAATGCGACATCCGTGACAGAAAAGGTCTTGATGAAATCTTCGCAAAGGAGAATGTTGAAGCTGTAATCCACTTTGCGGGTCTGAAAGCAGTTGGTGAAAGCTGTCAGAAGCCTCTTGAATATTATGATAACAATATCGGCGGTACGGTAACTCTCTGTGAAGCAATGAGAGATGCAGGCTGTAAGAAAATTGTATTCTCATCATCAGCTACTGTTTACGGCAGTGAAAATGTATCTCCACTTAAGGAAACAATGAAAACAGGCGGTACTACAAACCCCTACGGCACAACGAAATATTATATTGAGCAGATTCTTACAGACCTTTATGCGTCTGACAATGACTGGAGCGTTGTGCTTCTCAGATATTTCAATCCTATCGGTGCTCATGAGAGCGGAAAAATCGGTGAAAATCCCAACGGAATTCCCAACAACCTTATGCCTTACATTTCACAGGTGGCTGTCGGCAAGCGTGAATGTCTCAGCGTTTTCGGTAACGATTATGACACTCACGACGGCACAGGCGTGAGAGATTACATCCACGTTGTTGACCTGGCTCTCGGTCATATCAAGGCTCTTGAAAAAGCGCTTGAAGAAACAGGCTGTAATGTATATAACCTTGGTACAGGCAGGGGCTATAGTGTGCTTGACCTTGTGAAAGCATTTGAAGAAGCATCAGGGGTTAAAATCAATTATAAAATTGCTCCCAGACGTGACGGAGATATTGCCACTTGTTATTCAGACCCGTCAAAAGCAGAAGCAGAGCTTGGCTGGGTAGCTGAGAGAGGACTGGAAAAAATGTGCGAGGATACATGGCGTTGGCAGAGCCGTAATCCCGACGGATTTTAATTTATGGATTTAATAGAATTTGAAGAAAAACAGGAAAAAGCCGTGCTTGTCTGTGTAGATATGGGACTTTATGATGCCGAAAGTTCACTTGACGAGCTTGAGGAACTGACGAAAACTGCAGGCGCAGAGGTAGTCGCACGTGTTACGCAGAAAAGGGATAAACCCGATACGGCTTACTATATCGGTACAGGCAGACTTGACGAGCTGAAAATGTTCTGCGAAGAAAATGAAGTTGACCTTATAATTTTTGACAGTGAGCTGACTCCTTCTCAGCTCAGAAATGTTGAAGATTACACAGACGTGAGAGTTGTTGACAGAACAACTCTGATTCTCGATATTTTCGCGGGAAGAGCAAGGACAAATGAGGGTAAGCTTCAGGTTGAGCTTGCTCAGCTTAAATATACTCTGCCCCGTCTTTCAGGTAAAGGAATTCAGCTTTCCCGTCTCGGCGGCGGTATCGGAACGAGAGGTCCCGGTGAAACAAAGCTTGAAAGTGACAGAAGGCATATCAGACGAAGAATTGCATCTCTTTCCGCTGAGCTTGAAAAGGTTGAAAGCAGACGAAATGACCTGAGAAAGAGAAGAAAGAAAGACGGAATTCCTACCGTTGCAATTGTGGGTTACACAAATGCAGGTAAATCAACGCTGATGAACGCCCTGACAGAAGCGGGCGTGCTTGCGGAAGATAAGCTTTTTGCAACGCTCGACCCCACAGCAAGAGGTCTTGACCTGCCTGACGGCAGACGTGTAATGCTGGTTGATACAGTAGGTCTTGTAAGACGTCTTCCTCACCACCTTGTGGAAGCCTTCAAGTCGACACTTGAAGAGGCGGTAGTGGCAGATGTTATTCTCAATGTGTGCGATGCATCAAGCGACGAATGTGCAGAGCATCTGAGAGTGACGGACGAGCTTCTGCAGAGTCTCGGCTGTCTTGGTAAGCCTGTAATTTCAGTTATGAATAAATGCGACAAGGTAGAGGATATTTACGGCTTGCCTACGATCGGTAAAGTCGTTCTTATCTCAGCTCTTAAAAAGCAGGGACTCGATAAGCTTCTTGAAGCAATCACCGCAGAGCTTGCGCCTACACGAAGGAAGGCAGAGCTTCTCATTCCTTACAATGCAGGCGAAGTTGCGGCAAAATTCCGCAAGGACGGTGTTGTTGAAGAAGAGGAATACAGAGCAGACGGATTGTATCTGAAGCTTATTGCAGACATCTACATGCTTGACAGGTATAAAGAATATATCATAACCTGATATTGACATTTTTGCTTTCATTTGATAAAATTATATCCGCACTCATTCTGGGTGCGGAAAAATATGCCGCTTTAGTTCAATGGATAGAATAAGTCCCTCCTAAGGATTAGATGTGGGTTCGATTCCCGCA
>CAZDQE010000099.1:0-3808 GCA_964507395.1 uncultured Eubacteriales bacterium
AGGAAAACTGGAAAAAATCAAAGAATTTCCGTGAGTTCCTTGAAGCATTCGGAGGAGACATTACAGTTCTTCCCTTCTTCTACATACTCGTAATTGCAATGCTCATTTTCGGTTACCACAATTTCCGCTAAAACTGAAGCCGTCACAATATCTGTGACGGCTTTTATCGGATAAAGGAGGTCTTTATAATGACTCAGAATCCTGTTATTTTTATAATTTTCAGTATGCTCGCCATGTGCTTCGGCTGGGGTATACGCGGCAGCGCAATCGGCGGCGAAAAGGGTGCTATGCTTCCCGGCGCATTTATGGGAATCATGTGCGTCTGGTACACAGGCTCTGAACTTCTGATGGAAAACGTATTCCTCTTTGCAGCTGCATGCGCACTTGGTTACTTTTACGGCGGTATGGAGCCTTACGCATCTACGATGGCACTTATTCTCCACCACAATAAACCCCGCTACAATCCGCCTATGGGTTATCTTGCGCTGGCTTTCAAGGGAACGATCTGGGGCGGTCTTGGCTCAGCTTTCCTCGGCATCAGCTTTTCAGCCATGAGCGGTGTTGTTTACAAATGGTATGACTTTGTTATCTTCTTTGCTCTTGTTCCTCTTTCACAGGAAATCGGCTACCGCATCTTCAACACACCCTACGACCCCGAACACGGCAGAATGCCCAAAATCTGCTTTTCAGAGGACAGTCGTGAGGAATGGGGACGAAACGTTGTTATTATTGCAGAGCTTATTATTATGATGATTGTCCGCCGCGACGTGTTCTCACTGCTTATGTGGATTGGCGGAATGCTCTTCAGTGCAATCGGCTGGGTTATCGGCATAGGACTTTATGACAAAGAAACTCATCCTCTGAAAAACGGCAAGCGTATGTTCGGAAAGCTGGATGAGCTTGGCATGATAGACGGCTGGAAGATGATGGAGCTTGTACAGGGACTTGCACAGGGCTTCGGTATTTCTGTGGCATTTATTCTCGGTTGGCCCCTTGCAAAAGAAAACATGGCATCTGCAGAAGCAAAGGGCGAGTTGTGGCATCCAATTCCGCAGAACGTGGACACAATTCTCTCATGGGTTTTCTGCGCTCTGATTATACTTACAATTTTCCTGTTCATCATCCCCTACCGCAGAAACGGCAACAAAATCACCCGTGCCTTCGGTGAGGTTGATATGAACATCGTGGAAGTCTTAGAGCGTCCCTGCTACATGGTTTTCCCCTTAGCACTTATTATGCTGGGCTCTACAACAATGGCAAGTATCATCTGTTGCTTCACCATGTACTATGTTATCGCTCAGCATGACGGTCTTGAGCGTTACTGGGACTACAAGGGCATTAAGTTTATCCGCCTTTTCCTGATTTTAGTGGGCGCGGTTCTGCTGGCAATTCAGGCAATCAGAGGTTATACTCTTTGGGAAACATGGATTTTCTACTGCGTAGGATATCTTATCTTTGAATTTTTCTATATGTTCCGTCCCCTCAAAGTTATCAAAAACCGCCAAAAGACAAAAACTGTAGGAGAGTTTATCGCATCATTCCACGAGTCTGTAACGGTTTATCCCTCATACCTTCTGATGATGACCGCATTACTCATCTTCGGTGCGAAGTATTTCAGGTAAAGTGAAAAGTAAATCCCTAATAAACACCCGCACCAAAATCATGCAACAACTTAGAAATCGTTACACAAGTAAACACTCATTTTTGTTTAGTTGTTATCATCCGTCTGTTTATTGCTTAATTCTTTTTCATCCGATATAATGTAAACATCGGTACCGAAATAAAATTAAGGAGCAACAAAATGGAACTCGGTAAAAAAATTAAACAACTAAGATTAAACAAAGGCGTAACGCAAGAAACTCTTGCGAATGCGTTAGGTGTTACATATCAGGCTGTTTCTCGTTGGGAGAATGAAACAACCATGCCGGATATTTCTTTACTTCCGCAACTTTCCGTATTCTTTGGTGTGAGCATCGATGAGCTCTTTGAATTTACAGAGGAATCACAATATGAGCGAATTCAGAATATGCTTAATGAAAAAGCATCACTCACCGATACGGAATTTGAAAATGCAAAATACTTTCTTGAAAAACAACTGAATCGAGATAGTGAAAACGTTAATGCAATCAGGTTGCTTGCATATCTTCATGCTCACCGTGCCAAATCATCAAATGTTCAGGCTGTCGAGTATGCAAAGAAAGCCTTACAGCTTGGTGACACGAGCAAAAGTATGAATAACATACTGCGTGATGCGTACGGCTCACCTCACACCGACTGGAACTTCCGCAACCGACATGAGCTTATCGCTTTTTACTATGAGCATCTCAAATCATATCCCGATGACATGAGAGCATACCGCTACATGTTACCTGCACTTGTTGCTGACGGCAGAACTGATGAAGCAAAAAATCTTATTAAAAAAATCAGAGAGCGCGAAAAGCCTGAATTGCTTTTTGTTTTTGACGCAATGATACTTCGCCGGGAAGGCAAAGTCAAGGATTTTGAAAATTTGCTGAATGATATGATTGCAAATTATGCTGACAGTTGGTACATTTGGGCAATAGTTGCAGATTTCAAAGCAGACGATTGTAATTATGACGAAGCTGTTTCTTGTTATGAGAAATCTTTTGAACTTCAAGCAGAGCCTCGATATACAGATTCACTTGAAGCAATTGCTCATATATTTGAAATCAAAGGTGAATATCAAAGAGCAATCGAAACTTATCAGAGGATACTTGAACTTCTTAAAACCGATTGGAGCATAACCTTCGGTGCAACCGTCAACAAATATCTTCAAAAAATTGACGAACTCTCAAACAAATAAATCCCACAGTTGAATAGCGCGAAGAATAATGCGTGCTATAAACATCCGCACCTGTCAACCGCCGAAACATCAGTTTCGGCGGTTTTTTTGAAAACCGGAAATATTTTTCCTGAAAACTATTGACAAATTAAATCCCGTAATTTACAATAGAATTGCACTTTAACATGTAAAAGTTTTAAAGTGATAAAATTACAGGAGATGGATTATTTATGAAAACAAGTAAAAAAATCATCGCAGTAGTATTAGCTCTCGTTCTTATCTGCGGCACATTTGCTGCTTGCAGCGGCGGAAGCGACAATGAAACAAAAAAATTCAAAATCGGTATTGTTCAGTTGGTAGAGCATGTTGCTCTTGATGCTGCAACAGAAGGCTTCAAACAGGCAATTATTGATGAACTCGGCGAAGAAAATGTTGAGTTTGACTTCCAGAACGGTCAGAATGACCCTCAGACATGCTCAACAATAGCAAATCAGTTTGTTTCCAACAACGTTGACCTTATTATGGCAAACGCTACACCTGCTCTTCAGGCTGCATCTGCAGCAACAGCAGAAATTCCCATTCTCGGTACATCCGTTACAGAATACGGTGTTGCTCTTAACATTGAGGATTTCGACGGTACTGTAGGCGGAAATGTTTCAGGTACATCAGACTTAGCTCCCCTCGACAAACAGGCTGAAATGATTACAGAATGGTTCCCCGATGCAAAAACAGTTGGACTTCTTTACTGCTCAAAGGAAGCCAACAGCCAGTATCAGGTTGATGTTGTCAAGGCTGAACTTGAAAAGAAAGGTCTTACAACAACACTTTATCCTTTCTCAGACTCAAACGACCTTTCTCAGATATGCACAACTGCTGCAGATAACTGTGATGTTATCTATGTACCCACAGATAACACAGTTGCTGAAAACACCGGTATCATCGACAATATCTGCGAGCCTAAAAAGGTTCCCGTAATTGCAGGTGAAGAAGGTATCTGCGCAGGCT
>CAZDQE010000100.1:0-3787 GCA_964507395.1 uncultured Eubacteriales bacterium
ACCGATTGTCTTTACCACTTATTTTCAAAACCTTCGTTACGGCACCTCATCATTTGTTCAGCCCCGCTGTTTTTTAAATTATAAACATTTCAATAACAAAAACAACTACGCATGATATTACGGAAACAATAAGCAGACTTCCGCCTTTCCATGCAATGAGCACGCCCACAACCAGCGCCGCTAAGCCTGACCAGACGCTTCCTGTGGCATCTAAAATTGCGGGGAAGGTCATAACTGTCAGTGTAACATAGGGGACATAGTAAAGGAACGAGCGTATGGTTTTGTTTTTGATTTCTTTTCTGAAAATTGTCATGGGAAGCACACGCATCAGATATGTGACAAGTGCCATGATTCCGATGTAAATGTAAACGTTATTCTGCATTTTTCTCGTCCTCCTTTACAGGGAAAAGAATTGCAGAGGCAAGTGCAATTACAACTGTTAAGATTATTGTTTTTGTACCGGACGTAATTCCGTCAAAAACAGGAATTTTATAAAAGGCAAAGCTTGCCGCCATTGAAACAAGAACGATGCCGAGGAGTATTTTATTTTTCTTCGCAGCAGGTACAACAATTGCGATAAACATTCCGAAAAGTCCTACGCTGAGCGCACTTACTACGTTTAAGGGTAGAGCATTTCCCATTATAACGCCAAGGCATGTGCCGAGAGACCATCCCGGTATTGCAACTGAGAATGAACCGTAGGAAAAGTATGGATTTAATTTTCCCGGTTCAGCAATTGAAATGCCGAAAATTTCGTCTGTCAGGTCGAACGCCACAAGAAGTCTGTGGTGAAGAGGCATGTCCTGAGGGATTTTCTGACTCATTGCAAAGCTCATGAGAAGATATCTTGCATTTGCCACTACCTGCATCACTACCATTTCAAGATATCCTGCATCTGCGGCAATTACGGTAAAGCCGGCATATTCGCCTGCAGATGCGTTGTTTGTCAGGCTTGCAAGTGTTGCCTGAAAAGCCGTCAGGCCCGAATTTGATGCGGTAATACCCAGTGCAAATGCCACGGCGAAATAACCGAGGGCAATTGGTACTCCGTTTCTGACGCCCTTTTTAAAGGCTTGTCTGTTTTCCCGTTTCAATGTTTTTACACCTCGAGATTATGCGAATAAAGTTGTGATTGCTTTTACGGGCATTGTAAGTCCCATAAGGAACATATCCCAGATATATTTTACGCCATGGACATGATAAAGGAAAATTTCCCATGGCTCTGTGCAATAGTTGCCGAGATATGTAATAAGTTCAGTTTCGTAAGTTGAAGTATCCTCTTCGTTGAGAGTAATAACACGTACCCCTCTGTTGTCTGCACCGTAAGATCCGAAGCCTGCAGTGGGTGTATTTATAATGTCAATTCCGTTGTAAGGAACTTCAAAATCGTTTTTGTGGTCGTGTCCGGTGAATATGGCTTTAACATCGCCTTGTTCAACCATCTTCTCAAACTGAAGTGAATCAATTGTTCCGGGGCAGGGTGTCTCACGCAAAGAGCCTTTTGCACCTTCAGAGAGAACATAATATTTTCCGTTGTCGTCTTTGACGGCACCCTTTTGCTTTTCAACCTCTGTGAGTGCATCAAAAATTTCATTTACGATAATGTGCTGGAAAGCCATTGAAGGAACGGGCTCGCCACCGTTCTGTGCTTTAAGCTCATTTGATGTTTTTACGTACCATTCAATCTGGTCTTCATGAACGTGGTCATAGCCGCCGTTTTCTTCATCATACATGTTTGAGTCAAAAAGCCAGAGATTATATGCAACTTTTTTGCCGTCCGAGGAATATACGGGAAGATTGTATGTGCCGCAACCGTAAAGGCTTTCGCCTTCGTCAATTGCAATACAGCAGTCGTATTCATTGTAAATTGCCATCTGTTCTTCCTTTGAAACAAGACCTTCCGCATCGTGGTTGCCGAAAACAACTGCAACGGGAATGCCTATTTCTTCAAACAGCGACATGAAGCTGTCAATTGCTTTTCTTACCTTTTGCTCAGAGTGAGCTTTCGTAAATCCTCTTGCAACCGAATCAGAAATATTATCGCCGGTAAGAATGAGAAGATCAGGCTGTTGGTCAGCTATAACTTCTCTGAGATATTCGTTTGTTTGTTTTACAGGGCTGGTATTATCCTGTAAATCGGCTATCTGCATAATTTTGAAAGTGCCGTCTGAGTTGAACATGAGTTTTTCGTTTTCCGCTTGTGAAGCATTTACGGAAATGGAAAACAAGCTGAGAGTAATAGTAATAGCCAGAAAAATTGAGATAAGCTTTTTCATTTTAATACTACCTTTCATCATTTTGCTTTATGATACCATGCAAAAAATTTCATAAATTGCAGTGAAGACTGAAACACCATTAAAGGGTGAGAGAATGAGGAATTTTAAAATATTCCACACTACATTAATACTTGAATTTACATAGTAACGGCAGCGTGAATAATCATCGTTGCAGTATTCATCAAAATAGTTGATGATTTTTGTTTCAAAGGATGAAGTATCTTTTTCATCTATTGTAACGAAGCGTAAACCTCTGTTCATGTCGCCGTATGAGCCGAAGCCTGAAGTGGGACTGTTGATGAGATAGATTCCTTCGTAGACAGCGGTGTAGGTGTTGACATGGTCATGTCCGAAGAAAATTGCTTTCACATCACCCTGGCTGAGCATTGCGGGGATCTGCTGTGAATCACCCGAGGAAGGGCTGGGATCTTCATTTGTTTCACCGCTGAGAAATTCTGCCTTGCCAATTTCTTTGGGAACGATGTGTTGGAATACTATTGAATCGACAGGCACACCGCCGTTTGCTTCTTTCAGTTCGTTTGATTTCTTTATGTACCAGTCAACCTGATCCTGCTGAATATTATCGGAAATTCCTTTTTCTTCGTCATAAAGATATGAATCAAAGAACCAGATATTATATGCAATTTTTGTGCCGTCGGATGACAGAACAGGAATGTTGTATGTACCACAGCCTGAAATATCATCACCTTCATCAATTGCAAGACAGCAGTCATAAGACATATACATCTGCATCTGTTCTTCTTTTGTTACTTCATTTTCCGCATCATGGTTTCCGAAAACTATTGCTACGGGAATTTTCATTTCTTCAAAGAATGACATGTAGCAATCAATTGCCTTTGCCGTGTTCTTTCTTGCTTTTTCGATATCTTCAAAATCGCTGGGAACACCTGAAATATTGTCACCTGTGAGTACGATAAGGTCAGGCTTTTCAGATTCTATTGCCATTCTGAAATAGTTAAGTGTTGCGGGAATAAGGTGGTGGTCATCTTGAATGTCTGCAACCTGCATGATTTTAAATGAGCCGTCTTTGTTAAACTGAAGAGTGTCGGTGCTTTCAGTCACGGCACCGACACATACTGTAAACATTGAAAGACAAATTAAAACCGACAGGATAAAGCAAGTTAATTTCTTTAACATACTATCCCTCTTGTCTTTATTTTTTTATTTTATGCAATTACACAGAAAATCTCATAAAGTGCTGTGAAGATTGAAACTCCTTCTGAAGGTGCAACAAAAAGGTATCTGATGCAGTTCCAGACATCTCCCTCACACATAAGGTAACGGCACTTTGAAAGGTTGTCAACAGCAAACTTTTCTTTGTAATTGATAACCTTTGTTTCATACTTTGAAGTATCGTTTTCGTTGATTGTGATAATTCTTACACCGCGTGTTGCAGCATCGCCGTATGAACCGAAGCCGCTTGTAGGTGTATTGACGATATCAATGCCCTGATAGGGAACCACGAAAGAGTTCACATGGTCGTGGCCGAA
>CAZDQE010000101.1:0-3724 GCA_964507395.1 uncultured Eubacteriales bacterium
GACGGAAAAAGAGCAAACATAATTTCGTGCAAGGGGTTTTTAGAGGTCCCCTTTACTTTATATGCCTCATTTTATCAACATCATACCACTTAACCTCAAACCCTGCACCATGAGAGCAGAAAACCGATGACGACGGATTTTCTAAATCCCTTTCTTTTTTATAACCAATATTCTTGATTATTTCTTCTGCATTGTGGCAAGGTCTGTAGCCGTTTTCACGCATTGAGATAATACCCTTTCCCGATGTGTAAGAAATCACCTCTTCGGGATAATTCATAAATTCCGAAACCGGACCTGAGCCTTTGATTATCGCTTCTGTTTCCGTCATTTCAGGTGCTTCAAACTCTCCGCATAATCTCTGAATATCGGAAATCGCTCTGCCCATAGCGTTTACGGGAACACGCAAAGCAAAAGAATAATAAGGCTCAAGCAAAATGTTATCGGCTTTTTCCAGCCCTTGTCTTATTGCTCTGTAGGTCGCCTCTCTGAAATCTCCGCCCTCAGTGTGTTTAAGATGTGAACGTCCTGCCGTAAGAACAATTTTCACATCTGTAAGCGGAGAGCCTGTTAAAATTCCTACGTGTTCCTTTTCCCCGATATGGGTGAGAATCAGATTCTGAAAATTCGAATCAAGCACTTCAAGGCTGCACTCGTTTTCTATCATAATTCCGCTGTCTCTGTCAGCAGGCTCAATGCGTACATGAGTTTCCGCATAATGTCGCAAAGGCTCATAATGACCGTAACCCATAACAGACGATGTGACAGTTTCTTTATACAAGATTCTGCACGGTCCGAATTCTATTTCCATTCCGAAACGTTCTTTTGTAAGCTCTTTCAGAATTTCAAGCTGAATTCTGCCCATTACGCGTATCTGTATCTGCTCTTCATCGGAGTAGCCTGCAATGTGAACTGAAAGTTCGGGAAGCTCTTCACCGATTATGCACAAATTCCGATATGCTGTATGTATATCCGTTCCGTCGCAGATTATGACCTCGGACGAAAGCAAGGGGTTCAGCTTTGGTTTTGAGTTTTCTTTAACACCGTGTAAACCCAGCGTTTCTCCCGCTGAAGCAAAAGACAGACCTGTTACCGCACAGACACTGCCTGCCGAAATTTCTTTTACAGCTTCATTTTTATCTCCCGAATATATTTTTATTGTATCAATTTTTTCATTACCAAGCATCATTTTCACGGAAAGCTTACCGCCTGTAATTTTCATGAAGCTTACTCTGTTGCCCTGATTATCGTGAAATATTTTATAAACCCTTGCACTGAATTCCTCAGGATATTCTTTACAGAGAGTATATTTTTCAAGTGCCTCAAGAAGTTTTTCGACACCCGCATTCTGCAGTGCAGAACCGAAGAAGCAGGGAAAAACATTTCTTTCCGCGACAGCTTTTGCTATCTCTTTTTTTACAAAATCCCCACCTGCTTCTCCTTCAAGAAAAGCCTCAAGCATTTCCTCGCTTATCATTGAAATTTCTTCGTCAAAGGATTCTTTTTCCTGTGTGAAATCTATGCACGCATTACTGAATCTTGATTTCATTTCCCGCATAAGAACGTTTTTATCAAAACCGTCCCTGTCGGTTTTATTAACAAATACAAAAACGGGAACCCCGTAATCAGAAAGAAGCTGCCATATAGTTTCTGTATGACTTTGTATTCCGCTTGCACCGTCAATTACAAGCACAGCATAATCGAGAACGCTCAATGTCCGCTCCATTTCTGCAGAGAAATCCACATGACCGGGTGTGTCAACAAGAGTGAATTTCCTTTCACCGAAAATAAAAGGATTCTGTTTTGAAAAAATTGTAATACCACGGCTTCTTTCAAGTTCATGGGAATCAAAATAAGAATCTTTTTTGTCAACACGACCAAGCCGACGGATTGCACCTGCTCTGTAAAGAACAGCCTCCGTCAGCGTGGTTTTGCCTGCATCAACATGGGCGAGTATTCCGATTATGCTCTCGTTCGCATGCATGATTTTACCTCTGATTTTATTTGATATAAAGTGTATCGTTTTCTTCTTTCAGGTCAAAGAGAACGGGTCTCTCCAGAGGATTTTGGTTAGGTGAATGAAGAACAAGCTTCAATTCGTCTTCCTTTGTTCTGAAAATCATTCCGTGACCGCCGTTTTTCTCAAACAGAAGTCGGGTGTCATGAATCCATTTTCCGTCAATGTGTCCGTTGTCAGAATAAACCATTGCCTGACAGTATTCGTGGTTATAAAAGCTTGACCATATAAGCATCAGTTTTCCGTTCTCTGTTCTGTAAGCGAAAGGACCGTCTGTGACAAAGGTTTCCCTTGTTTTGTCTGCCCACTGAGGTTCAGATGCTTTGAAAAGATAAACAGGCTCACCCTTTGCCTCTTTCAAGTCATCAGTCAGTTCAAGCGCCCACACTTCGCCGTCTTTCACCTGTACCCATTCGTGGCAGAAAACCATATAGGGTTTACCGTTATCAACAACAAAGGTGCCGTCAAGACACTGCCAGCTTTCAGGCGTTACAGGTCCGTCACTGTGAGGCACAAAAGGACCTTCAGGCTTTTCGGATTTTAGAATCTGTGTTCCGCGAAGTCTTGTATCACTTACGAAACTGACAAACATATAAAAATTACCCTTGTAGTAATGCACTTCAGGTGCCCAGAAATTTTTATGTGACCAGAAATTTTCAGGCGGAGTGAAAACCTCAATTGCATCACTCCAGTTTTCAAGGTCATCGCTTATATAAACATCAAGTCCCGTGCTTTTGTCTGTCCATGCTTCACTTCCGCGTGTTCCGTACATATAATATTTTCCGTCCGCTAAAAGAATAAACGGGTCACGGATATTAATATCGCTTGATTTCATCTCAACCACCTCTTGAAAAAATTGTAGCATATACAGAAAAAATTTTCAACTTTTTATTATTGAAGAAATCTTCCCGTTGATATATAATAAAAACACAGAATATTTTCAGGAAGTGATAACTATGAAAAATTACAAATATCAGATGCACACACATACGCACCCTTGCAGTCATTGTTCACACATGATGCCTGACGAGCTGACACAAGCTCTCTATGACGGCGGATATCAGGGCGCTGTTCTTACAAATCATTTTTACTGGGGAAACACGGGCATAGATACAGACCTCAGCTGGGAAGAGTTTGTGAAAGCGTATGAGGAGGACTATATCGCCTGCAAAAAAAGTGCTGAAAAATATGACCTTGACATAATCTTCGCCGTTGAAGAAGAGGTTGAAGAGGGACTTGAAATTCTCATTTACGGAATCACTCCCGATGTTTTATATGCACACCCTGAACTTAAAGCATACAATCTTGAAAACTGGTCAAAGCTGCGTGAAGAATGCGGCGCCGTTATCATTCAGGCGCATCCCTTCAGGAACAGACCGTCAATCCCTGTAAGAAAAGTTTTTTCACACGATTTAATTGACGGCATTGAAGTTTTCAATTCAGGCAACAAGCCTGAGGACAATACGGAAGCTGAAAAATATTCCGAAAAATGCCCCGAGCTTATTTTCACTTCAGGCGCAGACTCTCACTCAGGAAAGAACGCCTGTGTCGGCGGAATTGAAACAAATGTCAGAATCAGAAGCGAAAAAGAACTTGCAGAAATTTTGAAGTCAAAGAACTTTGAAATGATTAAATTCTGAAATATTTTTCAGAAAATTCTTGACATTCACCTTGCGTGAAAGTTTAAAGGGGACTTCTAAAAACCTATTG
>CAZDQE010000102.1:0-3692 GCA_964507395.1 uncultured Eubacteriales bacterium
CCTTGAAAGCAACAGCAAAAACACGAAGAGCCTTGTTACCCATTCTTGTGTTTTCTTCCGCAGCTTTTGCAAGGATTTCGTCGGTCATATCAACGACCTGACCGTTAACATATGCCTTTGTACATTTTTTGAGGATTTCGTCAGGAGCACCTTTAGTATACTGAACGAATTTGCCGTTGACAGAATGAACTGTTGACATCATCTTTCTGCCTGAATCGAAGGGCACCTCACCTGCTCTGGGATTTGCGGCAACAAGGTCTGCTTTCTTAAGTCCGAGTGAAGATGCGTAATTGATAAGAGCTACTTCATCCGGCTCACCTGTACTCTTGCCGTCTTCCTCAACCTCTGCATTAGTACAAAGAGCCATTGCAGTTGCAAGCAGCTTTTCATCTTCGGCATAATGGTCAACAACTGTCATAACATTCTGAGTAAGTGTACCTGTCTTATCAGAACAAATTATCTGCGTACAGCCAAGTGTTTCAACGGCATTCATCTTTCTGATTATGGCGTTTTTCTTAGACATGTTGGTAACACCGATTGAAAGAACTATTGTCATAACTGCCACAAGACCTTCGGGAATAGCCGCAACAGCAAGAGCAATAGCGGTAATGAACGAATCAAGAGCAACATGATAGAATTCTGCATTACTGCCTGAAATGAAGTGCATTGCAATGTTATAACCGAAAATTATAATACAAACGGCAATTACAAGCTTTGTGAGAATTTTCGAAAGCTGTTCGAGTTTAATTTCAAGAGGAGTTTTACCTTCCTCTGCAAGCGCAATTGCATTCGCAATCTTACCCATTTCCGTGTCCATACCTGTTGCAACAACAACAGCTTTACCACGGCCGTACACGAGCGTTGAACCCATGTAAGCCATGTTTTTACGGTCACCGAGCGGAACCTCCTGCTCCTTATCTTTAGAGAGAGTAAGGGCTTTAACAAGCTTGTTTACAGGAACAGATTCGCCGGTAAGTGCAGCTTCTTCAATTTTCATGCTCGCACATTCAAAAATACGGCAGTCTGCGGGAATCGCATCACCTGCATCAAGAAGAATAACATCACCGACAACAAGGTCTTCACTCTTGATAGTTTCAACCTTACCGTCACGAAGTGTCTTAGTAGTAGCGGCACTCATTTTCTGCAAAGCTTCAACAGCTTTTTCAGCCTTGTTCTCCTGGATAACACCGAGAACTGCATTAATAATAACAACAGCAAGAATAATAAGCGTGTCTGTAGGGAAGAATTTTTCTCCCGCGCCGGATGCTTCGATATACTCTGTAACTGCGGAAATTGCTGCAGCAACGATGAGTATAATAATCATCGGGTCTTTCATCTGGTCGAAAAACTTTTTCAGCGTAGAATCTTTCTTTGCCTCAGCAAGCTTATTCTTACCGTTTGCTTCCAGTCTTTTTTCTGCCTCAGCAGATGAGAGACCGCGTTCACTTGATGATGTGTTTTTAAAAACTTCACCAATTTCCTGAAGATAATACTTCATTTTTTGACCTTCCTTTCATATTTTAATTATCTTAAAATATTATGTCCTGAATATCAAAAAAGACCTTTAACAGAGTATGCGCTCTGTTAAAGGTCTTGCTTCCTAAAATAAGAGGTTCATCTGCCAGCCGAAAAATCGACGATTGTTGACAGTGAATTTTCAAAGCTACTCCCCTATAACGATATATATGATACCAAATTATTATAAAAAAGTCAAGATTTTCGGAAGATTTTCACAAACATTTAACAGGTAATTCACACACCGGGAATAAGCAGCATGCATTTTTGTGAAATGAGATTATCGGAAATTTCATTTTCAGATTTTATCGCCTCTACTGTTGTGCCGAATTTTCTTGCAATATTCCAGAGCATTTCGCCGTCATCAGGAAAATAAACAGTAAGCACAGAATATTTTTTCTCTTTAAGCTCTGTTGTGTCGCACTGAATATCGGTAAGAATTTCACCTGTATTTTTTCTTGATAAAACTGTGTGAAGTCTTATTTCAACACGAAGGTCAATTTTATTGCTGTCGGTCAGAACAAATCCTGCTGCGCTCACAATTGCATCGGCATTACAGATTAAATTTTTGCATCCGCCTTCAATATTCTTCACCTTTTCAAAGCTTACATTTCTCTCCGCATAAAACGGCTGACCCGATGCATCAACTGCGAGAATCGAAACCATTGTGCTGCCGATAATTTTCAGTTCATCACCCGTGCAAGTATAGGTTGTTACAACATCGTCGCACCATACACCGATTATCTCTTTAACAGTGATATTCAGAAATTCCTCACTTTTCTTTATCATGACCATATCATCGGTATTCTGAATAATTTTTTCAAAAGTCACAAGCTTTTTCTCGCTCTTGACATTGTAAAGTGTTGAGTAGCAATCGCATGGAAATGAAGCATCGACTTTTTTGTCTGATTTTATCATTGCAGAGATTACTGCCGTCACATCAAAAAGACGTTTTTCGCCTGAAGAATCTGCCTTAGTGATTATATTCAGAGATGCAACTGAAAGTCTTGCTGAATAATCAGAGGTTTCCTCGATTCCGTCAAGCTCAACGATCTGGCTTATAGGCATTGAGTTTTCGTATGTTTCATAGCCGCCATCAGAATTATCTCTGCAGTAGAGAACAGAAACACTGACCTCACCTTTGATAAGAAGCTTGTTTGCAATTACTTTAATTTCGCTTACAACAGGTGTTGCTTTCTGTCTTATTATCTGTCTGACAGGCATTTTTGATTTGCCGATTTCCATTACCTCGTTCAGAGTGAAGTTTTTCACAGTCTGACCGATAAAATCAGAAGCCGAGTCAAAATTTTTAAGAAGCTGAATTCCGCAGTTTTCAGCATCAGAAATCAGTTCTACCTCTTTTTTACCCGTAATTCTGATGCTCAGACCAACAGAAGCGTGGATATCAATTCTTCTCTGAGATACTGCCCTTGTGTTGGCGTATGCTGTTTTAAGCTTCACATCTGTTACAGGATTGTCGATCTGCTTTCCGAGTTCGATTGTTTTTGAGAAAGGAAAGGTTTTATCATAACAGAAAATATTGTTATTGTCGTCAACATAAATCACCTGAACAAATGCGTTTGCATCAACCGTTACTCTGTCACCTACACACTGCGCAGAATTAAGAGAAGGTGTTACCATGCATTTTAAAATTCTTTTGATATCGGGACAGTAATCAGGCAGTGTAATATCACCGTCAACAGATTGCTCTGATGTGTTTTCAAACATAAGTTCACAGGTATTTAACAATTCTTTTTTTAATTTAATTTCCATAGTTCCGTCTCCTTTTTATAATTTCTTTGTAAAAGAATATGCAAAAAGTTCAACACCTATAACCATAAAAGCCAATATTTTCAAGGATTTTTCTCACCCATAAACGGAAATTTTCCGGAAAAAGTCGGAAATTTTCCACCAGAGAAAGAGTAAGAGAGAGATAAAGAGTTATATTTAGAGAAAGAAATGCCGCTTTCCTGAGAAAAGGAAAGCGGTTTTGAGAAAAAACAATTTTTTATTGTTAAATGCTTCTCATTAAGAGAAGGCTGATTTTAGATTCCATTAAATTATAATTTGTCTATATTATCGTAGAGGCGAACTGTGTTCGCCTTTTATGCATCCTTCGGCATTGTGCAAAGGAAAACACAGTTTTCCCCTACGTAATGCATTACCAAAAGAAACAA
>CAZDQE010000103.1:0-3580 GCA_964507395.1 uncultured Eubacteriales bacterium
TGAAACAAGGAACTTAAACTTAATATTTAATTCCTGACTAAAGGGGGCGGTTGCCATTCGGCAATCGCCCCCGATGTTTATATGTGTAAAAAGGTATTGCAGAGATAAATTACAATTTGCTGAGCAGTAGAAAAGAGAGATTGTAGGGTTTGGAGCTTGCAGACAAACCGCTGATTTGCACGTAATTCTGCGGAACGTCAGAAATTGCCGTTCCCTACAATGCAAAATTAAACACACAGATAAACAACAATTTACCTTTGGATTTTGAGTTCCATTCATAATTGCCATGAATTTTATTGTTTATATTATGTTAATTGCATATACACTGAAAATATTGTATACTGATAGTTAATGGAAACGAGGTGAGATGAGTGAAAAAGACGAAGCGCAAGAAAAAGAAAAACGGCAGTTTCAGAATGCTTGTTTTAGCTTTTGCGATTTTCTGTGTATGGCTATTTTCGACATTCACACTCACTACAACGGAAACCGAGATAAAAAGCGATAAAATTAAAAATGAAATAACAATAGTTCAGATTTCTGATTTGCATGGCTCGGATTTCGGAATGAATAATTCCTCAATAATCAGGCGAATAGAAAAAGCGGAGCCTGATTTCATTGTTGTGACAGGCGACATGTACACCCGTGGCAGTGATGAGGGAAAAAAGACTGCACTGAAACTTCTGAAAAAACTTTGTAAAAATTACGATGTGTACTATGTTAACGGCGAACACGATAACGAGGAAGGCTTTTTTGATGAACTGAGAGAAAACAACATAAATGTGCTTGATTATAAATTTGAGGATATTACGGTAGGCGAAACCAATATAAGACTTTACGGAATTACAAATGTTTATTATTCTCCTACTTTTGATCTGAACAATGAATTTACACTTGATGAAAGTAAATACAACATACTTCTTGCCCACATTTCAAACAAAGAAGCTTTTGCAGCCTTCGGCATGGATTTATGTTTATGCGGTGATACTCACGGAGGACAGGTCAGGTTGCCTTTTATTGGCGGACTTTACGGCACAAACGGTTGGCTGCCTGAAGTTAGAGATGAAAACGCTTTTATAAAAGGTTTATATAAATATGAAAACACCGACTTTTTTATTTCAAGCGGACTTGGCAATTATCCCATACCGTTGAGATTTTTAAACAGACCTGAAATTGCAGTGATAAAATTAGTTCCTGAAAAATAATTTCAAAATTCTCTTGACTTTTCCCCTGGGGCAAAGTTTAAAATCGGTCTGAAAGGGGGCCTTGCTATGAAAATTAAAGATGTGATTGAGCAAACAGGATTAACCGACAAGGCTATCAGACTGTATATTAACAACTCACTTGTAGCACCAAGCATTGAAGAAAATTACAGCGGAAGAAAAAGCATAGACTTTTCTGAATCAGATGTTGAAAGGCTTAAAAATATCGCCTTGCTGAGAAAGGCAGGCTTTTCGATTGCCGACATAAAGGAAACTCTTTCTGTCGAAAACAGTGTGAATGATGTTGTTAACCGATTCATTGAAGAAAAAGAGATAGATATTCAGCGTGATACGGAAATTGTGAATACGCTTAAAAATGTTGCCGATGAAAAACTGACATTTGAAAGTTTGTGTGAGGCACTTTCTGATACTACGATTGAAAAAGATGTGCCCGCAGAGGATATGCAGGTATCGAAGAAAGAAAGAATTTTCGGAACTGTTTTTAAAGGACTCGGAATATTTGATTTAGCTATATCTGTGCTTGCTGTTGTGGGTTATATGATTATGATAATAGTCGATCATAAATATCTGACTCTTGATGCTGGGTGGTATATTGCGTGCTTTGTGTCATATGGTGGCTTTGTTCTGGTCGGTGCGGTGTCTGTATGGGTGATTCGCTCATGCAATAATAAAAGTATGTCAATAAATAAAATAATAAAAATATGCATTTCAGCGGTTGTTTCATTTGCTGTTTTGGCATATATGTCCGTACTTTCTCTTTTTGGGACAATAACTGATGTTAATGAATGTATCATATCTGAAACTGATAATCCTGAACACTATTTGTCTTTTGATACAATTGCTATAAATCTTCAAGGATATGTAGAAGAGAGTATTCAAGACTTGTATCCAAGTATAATCCCTTGCTACGCAGAGGAAGAAAGGTATTATTACAGATACTGCAATCCTATGAATGCGCAGCAACTTGATGTTTTTGCAGAGTGGGTGCTTCCTCAACCGTGGTTTGATAAAGAAGTAGAGAATAAGTTACTACATAAACCAGAGCTTGTAGCTGAAAGATATGGGATGGAAGATGTTTTGTCTACGGCGGAGATAGGTGATTGGAAACTCATGTATTTTGCCGGTGATGAAGACGATGTGGATGAAACAGATATTTTTTTATATCCATTTTTGCTTACAATGAAAAAATGAATAAAGTACGATATATCATATCGTATAGTTGGCGTGGTTCGAGGGAACCGTACTTTTGCTCTCTTGAATGGTAAATAACAAAACTGGAAAATCAGTAGAAAACTGCTGATTTTCTGATTTTTAATGTGAAAATTCCATTGTTCACAAAATGTTTACAATTTAAAATGCTGTTCAGGAAAGGTTAAAATTGGTTGTTGTGTAGAAATTTTGGGTATTTTTATGTTATTTTGCACAAAATAATCAACCACGGGCGGACTGTTTGTACAATATGTAGTAAAAACGCTGAAACCCTAATAGAATAGCCGTTTTTTAAAAATTTTTTGTCCAAAATCGTTGACTTTTTCAGAAGAATATGGTAGTATATACGAGTACGTGACCTGGGTAAGCTATGCCCTGACGCCCTTTTGTACGCAAAGTGTGGCAGGAAAGTTGCGCTCAGAAACACGAACTTGATATGCGATGATGCGGGAGGTGGCCGTTCCAGAAACGGGAAATTTCCGCGGAGTATGTCCGATTTCAAACCGGGCGAAAGAATATCTCAGCAGCCGGCTACAGACGTTCCCTGCGTCTGTGTGCACAGGTCTGCAACGAGGGGCTTTTATGCAATCCCGGAACATATCGCGTGTTTCGGTTTTTAAAATGCCGAAGGGTGAAACACCCGGGACAGTATTGCTTTTTAAAAAAGCCGGATGCCCGCCAAATTTTACAAGGAGGCAATCAAAATGGCAGTTAAGGGAAAAATCAGAATCAGACTCAAAGGTTATGACCACAACCTCGTGGACAAAGCAGCAGAAAAGATCGTTGAAACTGCAAAGCGTACAAATGCACAGGTTTCAGGACCCGTTCCGCTCCCCACAGAGAAAGAAGTTGTAACAATTCTCCGTGCTGTACACAAGTACAAGGACAGCCGTGAGCAGTTTGAGCAGAGAACTCACAAAAGGCTTATCGACATCATCAGACCTTCAAACAAAACTGTTGAAGCTCTGACAGGTCTTGAGCTTCCTGCCGGCGTAGAAATCGAGATTAAGCTTTAATCTCAGGCCGAAGCTACACCGGAAGGTCATGTTGGGGGAGAGCCTCAACCAATAACCTAAAATAGGAGGAAAGAACAATGAAAAAAGGTCTTATCGGCAAGAAAATCGGCATGACTCAGATTTTCGACGACAAGG
>CAZDQE010000104.1:0-3577 GCA_964507395.1 uncultured Eubacteriales bacterium
GCGGTGACATCACACGTAAGAAAAAGCTTCTTGAAAAACAGAAGGAAGGTAAAAAGAGAATGCGCCAGTTCGGTACTGTCGAAGTGCCGCAGGAAGCATTTATGGCTGTGCTTAAACTTGACGAATAAAGAGGAAAAATCAATGAAAACACCTGATATACTTTTAAAGAAAGCTGACGAACTGGAAAAGAAAATGGAAAAAGTTTTCCCTCCTCTTGCTCCTCTTGCAAAGCAGTGCTTTCTTAACACGATTGAAACTACAACTGAAGAACTCCCTGATGGCGGATATTTTGTAATCACAGGTGACATCCCTGCAATGTGGCTTCGCGACAGTGCGGCACAGCTTAAGCCTTACATCAAATATGCATCAAAAGACGAGGACTTAAAGAAAATTCTGAAAGGCGTTATTGCAAAGCATGCGTATTATGTAAATCTCGACCCGTACTCAAATGCTTTCAATGCTGTTCCTACAAAGGACAGTTGGAAAGATAACACGGATTTTGAGCATGAGCTTATATGGGAGAGAAAATATGAGGTTGACTCTCTCTGCGCACCGATTTACCTTTCCTATGAATTCTACAAAAATACAGGCGACAAGGAAATTTTCACAGATGAGTTTGAGCGTATGCTTGAAACCATTGCTGACCATTTTATCAAGGAACAGCATCACAAAGAAAACTCTACATATTTCTTTGACAGAGAAAATGCAGTACCCTCTGATACACTTCCTTTCGGCGGATACGGCAGACCTGTAAATTTCACAGGAATGACTTGGTCAGGCTTCAGACCTTCCGATGACAGTTGTATCTTTAATTACCTTATTCCATCCAACATGATGGCAGTTGTTGCTATGAAATATGCTGCTGAATTGGCAGAAGCAGGTTTTGAAAATAAAATCCTTGCTGAAAAATGCATAAAACTTTCTGATGAAATAAATGACGGTATTCAGAAATACGGCATTTACCTTCATCCCAAATACGGCAGAATTTATGCTTACGAAACAGATGGCTTCGGCAACTACAACTTAATGGACGATGCAAATTCTCCCAGCCTTATGGCTGCACCTTACTTAGGTTATTGTGACAAAGATGATGAAATTTATCAGAACACAAGAAGATTTATTTTATCAAAGGATAATCCCTATTACTTTGAGGGTAAAGTCGCAAAGGGAGTGGGAAGCCCTCATACACCGAAAAACAGTATCTGGCACATCGCCCTGACAATGCAGATTTTGACAGGCAGTGATAAAGAGGAAATATTAAGTTGTCTTGAAATGCTGAGCAAGACACACGCGGGAACTAACTTTATGCATGAGTCTTTCAACGTTGATGACCCCACAATTTTCTCGAGAACATGGTTCGCATGGGCTAACACATTGTTCGCACAGATGCTTGAAAGTCTTGATATTTGAATTTTACAAAATTTTAACCGCAGGTTTTTCTGCGGTTTTTTCTTTTTTCTGCGCATAATAATACCGAGGTGTTTTTATGCATGAATCAGTATGGTCAGACAGTGTTAAACTGCCTGAATTTGACAGACTTAAAGGAAACATTAAAACCGATGTTCTGATTATTGGCGGCGGATTATGCGGAATTCTCTGCGCATATTTTCTTAAAAACGCAGGTGTTGATTACATCCTTGTGGAGGGTAACAGAATTGCATCGGGCAACACGAAAAATACTACTGCCAAAATCACTTCTCAACACGGTCTGATTTACAATAAGCTCATTGACGATTTCGGTTTTGAAAAGGCAAAATTGTATTTACGTGCTAATCAGTCGGCACTGCAGAAATATGCAGACTTGTGCAAAAATATTGACTGTGATTTTGAAGTAAAAAACAGTTTCGTATATTCACTCAAAAGCAGAGATTTAATAGAAAAAGAGGTATTATCTGTAAACAGATTAGGTTTTCCTGCAGAATTTTTTGAAAACACTGAATTGCCGTTCAAAACAAAAGGTGCAATTTGTTTTCCGAGCCAAGCTCAATTTAATCCTTTGAAATTCATTTATGCCGTTTGTAAGGATTTGAACATTTTTGAAAAAACTTTTGTCCGCGAGATTACACCATCCACAGCAACTACTGAGTGCGGAAAAATCTTCGCTAAAAAAATTATTGTCACCACGCATTTTCCCTTTATAAACAAGCATGGCGGATATTTTCTGAAGCTATATCAACATCGCTCATACGTTTCAGCATATAAAAATTGCACCGATATAAAGGGCATGTATGTTGATGAAACAGACAAAGGAATGTCATTCAGAGCTTATAATGACCTTTTGCTTATCGGCGGCGGTGGACACCGCACAGGTAAAAAGGGCGGAGGCTGGAACGAAATTGATAATTTTGCAAACAAATATTATCCGAAATCAGAGGTAAGATACAGATGGGCTGCTCAGGATTGTATAAGCCTTGATAACATTCCTTACATCGGACAATACGGCAAAAACACATCTGATTTGTATGTTGCAACGGGATTCAACAAGTGGGGAATTACATCATCAATGGTGTCTGCCATGATTTTGACAGATATTATCCGGGGTAGACAAAATGATTTTTCGGATTTGTTTTCACCACAGAGGAACATTTTGAAACCAAAGCTTTTTGTTAACGGCTTTGAATCAGCTGTTAATCTCCTCACACCCACACCGAAACGTTGCCCTCACCTTGGTTGCGCGCTCAAGTGGAATAAGGCCGAGCACACATGGGATTGTCCATGCCATGGGTCAAGATTTGAGGGAAACGGAAGACTTATTGATAATCCGGCTACAGGCGACGCTAAAATTTAAGCACAAAAATCCCCTCTGCATTTCTGCAAAGGGGATTTAATTCAGTTTAGATTACGATAATCTGAGATTTATTTCAGAATTATACGAAATACCAGAGACAACCGAGAAGGAAGAACCAAATGAGCCACTGGCAGAATGTGTACTTAACTTTCACGTTGCAAGAATCTGTGAATGTTGTACCATCTTCCATTTCAACTGTTACTGTGATAACTGCTTCACCGCGTTTGTGTGTTGTAACGTTACCGTCTTTGTCAACTGTTGCAACTTTTTCGTTTGATGAAGTCCATGTTACTGTGTAGCCAAGTTTTTCGAGGTCTTCAGGAAGAACTGTTTCTGTAAGTGTGAAAGCAGGTGCTTTTCTTACATAGTATGTTTCTACATAATCCTGATCAAGTTTAACGCCTTCTACAGGAACAAGTCTGGTTACTGAATCAAGGATTTCGCCACATTCTGTACAGGGAAGATTCCACTTTCCGCGAACTGTTGCATCCTCTACCCATTCGCCTTCTGTGTGACCGAGAGCTTCAACTTCGTCTGCTACATATTTGTCACCACAAACGCTACATGTGTATGTTGTGTAACCGGCTTCTGTACATGTGGGAGCTGTAACTACTGCATCATAGTCGTGACCTGCTGCAGGAACTGTTGTCGTTACTCTTGAAAGTTCAGCATCGCATACTGAGCAGTATACTACTGTGTCATATGAACCGTCAGCTGTACATGTTGCTGCTTCTTCGTTTTCAACTTCTGCTTCGCCTTCTGTGTGGCCAAGTGCATCAACTGTTGTTG
>CAZDQE010000105.1:0-3432 GCA_964507395.1 uncultured Eubacteriales bacterium
ACAATTAAAAAGTTAGGTTTTATATATTCTTTAACTATTGTAGGAAGTTTTTCAATTGCCCACTCTTCCGGTGTCGGCTCACAGACTTCTTCAATCACAAATCCTGCTTTTGCAAGGGCGTTTATAACATTGCTGAATGTTCGATGATATTTTATAACGCCATCAACATACCAATGAACCTTTCTTTCTCCGGGCTCATTGTAATTTGAGAATGTATAAGAAACTCTTTTCCCTTTTAAGTTTTTGTTAAAATGACCGTTACCGTCAATAGTAGCAGTAACAATAGGATGTTCCTGTGAAAATAACAGTTGTCCGCCGACATTCAGAACAGCATATATTTCTTTTGCAAACGCATCAAAATCTTTAATGTAATGAAAAGCAAGAGAACTGTATATAAAATCAAAAGTCTTACCCAGCATTGCAATATCTGTCATGCTCATATTTTTATATTCAATTTTTTCATCGGCTGATTCGCTTTTTGCTACACGGAGCATTTTTTCGGATATATCAACACCTACAACACTTTTTGCCCTGCGATGGACAAAATCTATACAGTTATGACCGTAACCACAACCGAGGTCGAGAACATCTTTTTCTGTCAAATCAGGCAGCATCTTTGCCATAGTAGGTTGTTCAAGCAAATCATTATAATTTGTTTCACCTGCACGTAGGGCTTTGTAACCCTCAAAAAAGATATCATTGTCATAAATATTCTGATTGCTCATGTGACCAACTCCTCAAAAAATTAAGGCACCTCCATTAGAATACGGAGATGCCTGTAAGTTCAGAAAGATATTACATCAATCGCAAACGGACAAAACGGCTCTCCGATTTCGGAAATTAAGATTCATTGTCATTTTGTCCACCTGCCTTTCGTTTTTTCTTATTGTATCAACATAGAAATGATTTGTCAATATTTTTAATTTCAAAATGTAAGCGTCAGGCTTTCCCCTGCTTTCATTTCCGCTGTGAGAACTGAATTTTCAACGGCAAAATTCTGTTCTTTCGGCTCGCCTGTGCGGTCATTCAGTTTCAGCCTTAATGTGTTGTCTGAGGGAGAATTCACCTTTGCGGTTTTCATTTTTCCGTTTTCCCATTCAAGGTCAAAAATGAAATTACCTCTTGCTCTGACACCTTTTATTTTACCGTTCTTCCAATTATCGGGAAGTGCAGGTAAAAGCTCGATAATTCGTTTGTCAAGTGCGCCGAGATGGCTCTGAATGAGCATTTCCGTAATGCCTGCAACTCCGCCGAAGTTTCCGTCAATCTGGAAAGGCGGATGAATGTCAAAAAGGTTATAAGCAGTGCAGTGGCTGAGCAGATGTCTGAGATGCTTTTCTGCATTATTGCCGTCTTTGAGTCTTGCATAAAATGAAATTGTCCATGCTCTTGACCAGCCTGTTGCACCGCCGCCGTTTTCGATTCTGCGGGCAATTGTTTTCTTTGCTGCCTCAAAAAGCACAGGGTTACTCTCGTTAATACTGTCACCGGGATGAAGTCCGAAAAGCTGAGAAACATGGCGGTGTCCCGGCTCTGTTTCCTCGTAATCCTTTATCCATTCCTGAATTGTTCCGTAACGCTCGCTGACTTTAACAGGCGGAAGCATAGTAAGAATTTTATCAAGACTTTCAATAAATTCAGTGTCATTTTCAAGCACCTTGCAGGCGTAAGCTGTACGGGTGAAGAGCGCTTCAATAATTTCAAAATCTATTGTCGCACCGTGTGTAAGCATACTCTCCTGCTTTTCGCCGTTTTCATCAATATAATAAAACTCGTTTTCAGGCGAATTTGACGGTGAAGTTACAAGTCTGCCGTCTTTGTCTTCAACAAGATAATCCTTGACAAACTCGCAAGCACCTTTCAGAACAGGATAAATTTCACGGAGATAGTTTCTGTCCCCTGTGTACTCATAATGCTCCCACAGATTCATACAAAGCCAGGGTCCTGCCATAGGGAAAAATCCGCAGTCAACACTGTCATGTACACCTGTTCTGCCGAAGGGATCTGATGTATGGTTGATAACCCAGCCCTTTGCGCCGAAAACATCTTTTGCGGTTTTTTCACCAAACACACTTGACTTTTTCACATAGTTTATAAAAGGCTTTTCTGTTTCCAGAAGATTTGCGGGACCTGCAGGCCAGTAATTCATCTGCAGGTTGATATTTGTGTGGTAGTCACTTCCCCATGGCGGTGTGAAATCGTGACACCATATTCCCTGAAGATTTGCAGGCAAACCTGCATTCTTGCCTGAGCTTTCAATAAGCAGGTATCTTCCGAAATTATAGTAAAGTGTAATCAGGTCAAGGTCATTTACACCGTCATGGAAGTCGTCAAGTCTTTCATCGCATGACACGTGTGACAAATCTTTTGACTCAAGCTCGAATTTCACATTCTCAAACCATTTTTTATGTGTTTCAATGTGCTTTGCCTTGATTTCATCGTAAGATGCTCCGGCGATTTTCTCAAAACAATCAGCAAGCTTTTTCCTATAATCAATGCTCTCGTCAATGTCAAATTTTTCCACATTGTAGTTTGTGGCAAATGCGCCGTAGATTATTATGTGTGTTCCGTCAAGAACCGTAACAGAATCATGCTCTGCGGAAAGAGTGCCGTCCGTTTCAATTTTCAGCTTTGCGCCGAAGGACATTCCTTCTCCGCCCTCGCCGTACAGATTATCTTCAGCGTATGTAACTCTTCCGTTCATTATCAGAGTATCACTGCTCAGTGCGGCTGTATATGCGTCCTGCTTTCTCTTCATTGTAATTTTACATGAGAAAGGCTTGCCGTCATTTTTCAGCCTGTATACAAACGCGTCGTGGTCGGTGCTTACGAAACATTCGCTATCGAATTTTGCTCCGCTTTTAGTCCACGAAACACGGGCAATTGCCTCACTCAGTTCCAGCTCCTTGTTATAATCTGTATAAGGAGATTTATCAAAGAAATCAATAAAAATTTCTCCGAAGCTTTCAAAAAATCTTACACGGGGCGGGTCAGACAGAAAAGTTTTTCTCGCAAGGTCTGCCGCTTCGTGAAGTTTTTCTTCAAAAATCAGTTTTCTGATTTCTGCCAGAGCCTCAGGCGATGCATGATATTTTTCTTCAAGCTGTCTTCCGCTCCATAAGGACTCCTCGTTAATTTCAATCTGTTCGCACTGAGGATTTCCGTACAGCATAGCACCGATTCTGCCGTTGCCAAGAGGAAAAGCATACATCCAGTCATCTATAAATTCATTGTGCCAAAGTTTTGTTGACATATTTTCACATCCTGTTTAATTTATTTTTGTAATTTTATTATATCATTTGTCCTTTTGCATTACATTTTCTTTACTGCTTTACTGTCGTTTATATCAATTCAAAAACAATGGTCTCATGCTTATCCATGTCAAGACACAAAAATTCTGTTTCACATTCGACAGTATCAGCGCCCAAAATA
>CAZDQE010000106.1:0-3316 GCA_964507395.1 uncultured Eubacteriales bacterium
GGCAGAGCTTTTGAACAGGTGAGAAATACGATCGGTTATCCCGGTCTTAATGTTAAAATCGGTGCAACTCATGCAGGTATTTCCGTTGGTGAAGACGGTGCAAGCCATCAGTGCTGTGAGGATATTGCTCTTATGAGAACGATTCCCGGTATGACAATCGTCAATCCTGCCGATTGTGTTGAAGCAAGAGCAGCAGTTTTTGCAGCAGCAGAAGTGAGCGGTCCCTTCTACCTTCGTTTCGGCAGACTTGCAACTCCCGGAATCTATGATGAAAATTATAAATTCGAGCTTGGCAAGGGCATTCAGCTTAAAGAGGGTACAGACGTTACAATCATTGCTACAGGTCTTATGGTAAATGAGGCACTTATGGCTGCTGATAAGCTTGCAGAAGAAGGTATCAGCGCGGCAGTTGTGAATATCCATACAATCAAGCCTATTGATAAAGATATAATTATCAAAGCGGCAGAAAAAACAGGCTGTATCGTAACAAGTGAGGAACACAGTGTTATCGGCGGTCTCGGTTCAGCAGTAAGTGAAGTAGTTACTGAAACTGTTCCTGTTCCTGTAGTAAAACACGGTGTTTACGATGAATTCGGTCAGTCAGGTCCTGCTGTAGAGCTTCTCAAGGTTTACGGTCTTGATGCTGAGCATATTGCGGAAAAGGCAAAGGAAGCAATCGCACTCAAAAAATAAAATTTTATATATGCCACGTTTCGGCATAATATGTAATCAAAATTCCTTATCATTTAATGGTAAGGAATTTTTTTGTTTTCAGAAAGGAGAAAAATCATGAGGATAACTTATTCTGACGGTATCCTGACTGCCTATGTTGAAGGTGAGATAGACCACCATACAGCACCTCAGATAAGGGAAGAAATTGACGGTAAAATCATTTCGGACAAGCCATCGGTTCTCCGTCTTGACTATAGCGGCGTGACGTTCATGGACAGCTCAGGCATCGGTCTTATAATGGGAAGATATAAGCTTATATCGTCATATTCAGGCAGAATAGAGGTAGTGAATGTACCTCGCAATATGGCGAAGGTAGTCAAGCTTTCAGGTATAGAGCGTCTTGGCAAAGTAACGATAAAGGGGGAACAAATATGAAATCTATCAACACGATGAAAATGGAAATTGAAAGCCGTTCCGTAAACGAAAGCTTTTCGAGAGTTGCGGTTGCGTCTTTTATAGCACAGCTTGACCCGACAATTGAGGAATTGGGAGACATAAAAACTGCTGTCAGCGAAGCCGTTACAAACTCTATTGTCCACGGCTACAAGGAGGGAAAAGGAAAAATCTACATAACTGTATCTGTTTTTGAAAATGCCGTGGTGAAAATTAAAATCAGGGATAAAGGCTGCGGAATTGAAAATATCGCACAGGCTATGGAGCCTCTTTTTACTACAATGGGCGGAGAAAGAGCAGGTCTCGGCTTCGCAGTTATGGAAAGTTTTATGGATAAGGTGAAAGTAAAATCAGTTGTGGGTAAGGGAACGCAAGTAACTCTTGAGAAAAAAATAAACGGAAGATTTTTAAACAATGGTAACTGAAATTTCAAGAAGTCAGATGATTGAAGAAAACATCGGACTTGTACATTCCTGTGCAAACAAATTCCGCGGAAGAGGAGTAGAATATGATGATTTGTTTCAGGCAGGCTGTGTAGGGCTCATAAAGGCGGCAGACGGCTTTGATAAAGACCGTGGCTTCTCGTTTTCCACCTATGCCGTCCCCGTGATTTTAGGGGAAATAAAGCGGATTTTCCGTGACGGCGGTTCAGTCAAGGTTTCGCGGGCAATGAAAGAAAAAATCAGGCTCGTAATGAAAGAAAAAGAAAAACTTACAGAGCAGTCAGGCTTTGAACCTACAGTCGGTCAGTTGGCAGAAAGAATGGGAATGTCAATGTCAGAAACGGCAGAATTGCTGACAGCTGCAATGCCTGCAATGTCGCTGACAGGTGATGACGAAAGCGAAGGACGGGAGCTGGATATTCCTACTCCTGCGCCTGAAGAAGAAATCTCGGAAAGGCTTGCCCTTGAACAGACCCTTGCAACACTTGATGAAGAGGAGAGAAACATTATAAATCTCAGATATTTCAAAGGCATGACTCAGTCAAAAACTGCAGAAGTGCTGGGACTTTCACAGGTTCAGGTGTCACGCAAGGAGAAAAAAATCCTTCTTAAAATGAGAAAAAAACTGATTTGTTAAAATTTTTCTTAAATGTTTTTAAAAATTTAACACTTGATAAAAGTGTATTACTATGCTAATATTTTCTCATATATTATTCGGGAGAAGAAGAATGAATAAGGGAAAGTTTGTAATAAGAAGAATACCTCTGCAGGGGGTAAATAATACCCGTGATTTAGGCGGTCTTGAAACTGCTGACGGCAGAAAAATAAAGTCCCACCGTCTTATAAGAAGCGGTGAGCTTGCAAAGCTTACAAAGAGTGATATCGGAGTGCTGAAAAACGAATATAATCTCAAAAAGGTTGTTGACCTGAGAACAGATATGGAAGTATCACACAAGCCTGACCCCAAAATTGAAGGTGTTGAGTTTGAGCATATTCCTTTTGTTGACACTGCAACCGTAGGTATAACAAGAGAGAAGAATATTTTCGCAACGGCTATTGATAAAATCAAGTCAATGGATATGTCAGCAGGTGAATACATGGAAAGCATGTACCGTGCATTGATTATCAATGAAAATTCGCTGAAAAATATTACAAGATTTTTTGAAGTGGTGCTTGAAAATGAAGACGGAGCGATTCTTTTCCATTGCAGTGCAGGCAAGGACAGAGTGGGCGCGGCATGTATGGTAATTCTTTCTATTCTCGGAGTACCGAAGGAAACGATTGTCAGGGATTATCTTGCAACTCAGAAATTCGGACAGAAGTACAATAAAAAATACGAAACCCTTGCAAAATGGATGTCAAAAAGTCAGAAGGTTTCTGAATATGCAAAGGTTTTTCTCAGTACAAATAAGGATTTTATTTACGCAATGTATGATGAAATTGAGAAACGGTACGGTACTGTTGAAAAATATGCAGAAGCATGCCTTGGTCTTGATGAAGAAAAGAGAGAAAAGCTGAGAAATATGTATCTTGAGGGATGATTATGAAGAAATTTATTTCGGTTTTGCTTGCAGTTATCATGTGTTTCGCCCTTGCTTCATGCTCGGGAAACGGAGAAGAAACAACAACCTCCGACAGCAGCGAAGATTTGAATTCCGTTCCGATTTTAGGGGTGGAAATCAAGAACGATGACGAAGCGGGCTTTTACGCACTTACGAAAAACGGAACTTTCACATGGACAGTCACCC
>CAZDQE010000107.1:0-2290 GCA_964507395.1 uncultured Eubacteriales bacterium
ATTTTTCCTATCACCTATTGATGCATGACCTGCTCTACCGATACCGATAGCTGAGCCTATTGCGGCAATACCCATAACAAATGATGTTCCTAATAATCCTAAATTCATAATGATTCTCCTTTATAATCAATTTATTCTTCAAATGGTTTAAATTTATGCCCACTCCACGACATATCCAAATGCGAGGAGAATTCAAGGGTGTTAAGTCTGATTCCGTGAACAATAACTGACAGAACATTCAATATCATATTAAGTCCGTGACCGAACACCAGCAGGACAATGGCAAGTATCATAAACATAAATTTGCCGAATAACGGCCCTGCCAACTCGTTCACTGTTGCTGATATTGCCGCACCTGCAAGTCCGACAGCCCAGAGGCGTATATACGAAACGATGTCCGAAAACACATTCACGACACCAAGCAATACCGATACGATATTTTTACAGCTCGAAAGTACTGCTTTGCCGATACTGCCCTCATAATCAGAAAATACAAAGCTCAGACAGAAGCCTGCCGCTATAAGCACAACGGCAACCGTACCTACGGGAATACCGCCTATTATCAGTCCGAAGCTGAAAACTTCAGCATTTACGACAAGACTGAGCACCAGATAATAGATGCCGAAAAGCTGTAAAACCGAGCCTATATCTCCGAGCATTTTAACCGAGCCTCTGTTCCGTGCAGCTCCCTTGATATGTGCCACTGTCAACTGAATGAGAGCCAACGAAAAGCAGAATATCTGCAGGTTCTGTGCTGTGGTAAGTCCCACGCTCTCATCAGTCCACGGCAGACTCCAGAGCTTATCTGCATAAACATTTGAAATCACAGGTACTGACAGGGATTTCAGCCACTGCGGTAACCGGTCGGGAGAAAGACCGAACCATGTGCAGGTAAGCGTTCCCCAAAGCACCGTTGACAAGCCAAAAAGTCCTATAAGCAAAAAGGTTGGCGGAACCTCTTTCTTTGATATAAGCGATTTTATTATCGGTATTGCAGCGGCTGCGCATATCAGCAAGCCGTAGCCGCCGTCTCCGAAAATAATTCCGAAGAATATGAGAATAAACAGTAAAAACCAAGCAGAAATATCATATTCAAAATATCCCGGTACCGTACCTAAAAAGTCTGTCAGCGGATAGATAAGGCTCACAAACTTGTTGTTTTTAAGCTTAGTCGGAACATTGTCCTCCTCACAGGGCTCTTCTGCAAGGAGCCCCCATGAATTATCCCTTGCAGTCTTTTTTAATCTGTCAAGGTTTTCTGCCTCAATATAACCTTTAAAATACGCAACCGAAACATCACTTTTGTCATTTGCCGATAAACTTTCATCTGCCATGCCCGTAGCATAAACTTCAAACTCGATTTCTTTTTCACATGCCTTAACAGCATTTTTCATACTGTCGATATAGCCTGCATAAGAATTGATTTTTTCGTCTATGGCTTTGATTTGACCGCTCAAATCTTCAATTTTTTGTTTTATCTCCGCTGTGGATATTCGCGGCAACTCAAATCTGTAGATATTCAAGGACTCTATGACCTCGTCCTCGCCTTCAATTCCCGATCTTACCAAAAGGAATTTCACTGAAGATTTGCCTGTATCCAGCCTTACGGTTTTTATACCGTCGCCCAAACCTTCGTATTCGGATTTCGGCATCTCATAAAGTAAAATCCCCACTCCCTTTTCAGCCAGTGCATTTATTTTTTCAGGTTCAACTTCACCCCAACTTTTCAGCCTGTCAAGCTCTGTAGTCAGGACTATGCGCTGCGCCTGATATGCCTTTTTCTGTTCATCAAGAGAAGTAATTTCACTTGCAACAGATAATGCTTCAGCAGTGCTTATATTTTTTACTTCCGCGTTTTTCTTTTTTCCTAAGTTGAAAACAGCACTTTCAAGCAAGGATATCTGTTCTTTCAGCTCATTCAGTCTTTCGCCGGAGCCTTCGGTGATTTCGATATGAAGAAGCCCAAGTTTGCGGAGTTTTTTGAGTGCTTCTGTTTTTTTGTCTCCCAGAATTATGAGAGAAACTTTTTTCATAGGCACTATCATATTGAATCCACCTGCCTTTCGGAAGCCTCGGCGTTACGAAGGGCTATCTTACGTTTTGAAATTTTAGAGCGTACTACGGCGCTCACTTGTTGGTCTGCCATATAAATAGATATTTTTTTGATATTCTCCTCAGTTTCGGGGATCTTGACCTTTTCAAACAAGTTGACTCTTTGTGAGGTTGCAAGCAGCTCTGCATCTAAGAGTCTGACCTGCTCATCTAACACTTCTGCCTCCAGATCAAGCGA
>CAZDQE010000107.1:2300-3265 GCA_964507395.1 uncultured Eubacteriales bacterium
CTCCTCTTGAAAAATCTGCTCCCTCAAAGGTAGGAATGTCAACACCTGCAATATTTCCATGACCTTTTCGGATATTGCTCACGGTGATTATTCCTTCGGGGAAAGCATCTTTTTCACTGAAAACTGCAATCCAGGAGCCGAAGCCTTCTTCAAGCTCTTCCCTTTCTTTTCTTACTGCTTTAGCCTTGGCTTCGATAGTACGGATTTCTGCTTGAAGCTGTTGTTTTTTTAGTGTCAGAGTAGGCAAATATCTCCGGTACATTTTGAGAGCATCTTTTTGTACCTTTAACTCATTTTTAGTCAGTTTGATTTTTGCCAAAATTACAGTCCCCCTTACCTTTCAGGCCAAAATTCATCGGTAAGGTCTGACTTGATTCCTGTTTCGTCTTTTTCAAAACAATCGGCTAAAATCTCCCAACCCGAATCAAGTGCTTCTTCAAGGGACAGATTTACCGACAGGTCCATCAGATTTTTCTCAAACAGTTCACCGTATTTCAGCAGTTTTTCGTCCCAACGGCTCATTGCAAAGCCCATATTTTTCTTTTCTACGGTCTCCTTATAGGAAGAATATAACCGTATCATTGCATCCATAAGTGCGCGGTGGTCTTTGCGTGTTTTACCGTTTACGTTTTGTTTGAGTCGTGAAAGAGAACCGAAGGGTTCAATACGGCCGCCCTTCAGATAATACTGTCCCTCTGTGATATAACCCGTATTGTCGGGGACAGGATGGGTTACATCGTCACCCGGCATTGTGGTAACTGCCAGAACGGTAACAGAGCCGGAATCGGCAAAGTCAACTGCCTTTTCATAACGGGAGGCAAGCTGGGAATAAAGGTCACCCGGATATCCTCGGTTGGAGGGCACCTGTTCCTGAGTAATGGCAATTTCCTTCATGGCATCGGCAAAGTTAGTCATATCGGTAAGCAGCACCAATACATCCTTGTTTTGCAGAGCAAACTGTTCCG
>CAZDQE010000108.1:0-3245 GCA_964507395.1 uncultured Eubacteriales bacterium
GAATGGAAGAAGCTTGAAGACAACCTTGGCGGTATAAAGGAAATGAAGAGACTTCCCGCTGCTATGTTCGTTGTTGATCCCAAGAAGGAAAAGAACGCTGTAGCAGAAGCAAGAAAGCTTCACATTCCCATCGTTGCTATCGTTGATACAAACTGCGATCCCGATGAAGTTGATTATGTAATCCCCGGTAACGATGACGCTATCCGTGCCGTAAAGCTTATTGCAGGTGCAATGGCTGATGCTGTTATCGAAGGCCGTCAGGGCGAACAGTCAGCTCCCGAGGTTGAAGAAGCAGTAGCAGAAGAAGCTGCTGAATAATTTAAGCTTTAAACTTACTGCCCGAAGACTTTCGGGCAGTAGCAGAATTTATATGAATTATCATTTATAGGAGGATATTATTATGGCATTTACAGCTAAAGACGTACAGGCTCTTCGTGAAAAAACAGGCGCAGGTATGATGGATTGCAAAAAGGCTCTCGTCGCTTCAGACGGAGATATGGATAAGGCAGTTGACTTCCTCAGAGAAAAAGGTCTTGCATCTGCTGCTAAAAAGGCAGGCCGTGTTGCTGCTGAAGGTACAGTTGCAGCTTATAACGATGCAACAGTAGGTGCTCTCGTTGAAATTAACTGTGAAACAGACTTCGTTGCTAAGGGTGCACCTTTCATCGGCCTTGCAAAGACAGTTGTTGAAACAGTTGTTGCAACAAAACCCGCTGATGTTGATGCTCTTCTTGCAACAAAGGCAGTAGGTTCTGACAAAACAGTTGAAGAAGAAGTTCAGGAAGTTTTCCTTGCTCTTCGTGAAAATATGAAAGTTCGCAGATTTGCTGTTGTTGAAGGTCACACAGCAACTTACATCCACGCCGGCGGTACAGTTGGTGTTATCGTTGCATTTGATACAGACGATGCAACAGCTGCTAAAGATGAATTCACAGCAATGGGCAAGAATGTTGCTATGCAGGTTGCAGCTATGAACCCCGCATATCTTGATGATGCTTCAGTTCCTGCTGAAGTTCTTGAGAAGGAAAAGGGCATCCTTGTTGCACAGATGAAAGAAGATCCTAAAATGGCAAACAAGCCTGAGCAGGTTCTCGCAAAGATCGTTGAAGGTAAAATCGGCAAGTTCTATAAAGAAAACTGCCTTGTTAACCAGGACTTCGTTCGTTCAGACCTTTTTGACGGCACAGTTTCAGGTTATGTTGCTTCAGTTGCTAAGGCTCTTGGCGCTGACATCAAGATCAAGAGCTTTGTTCGCTTCGAAAAGGGCGAAGGCATCCAGAAGAGAGAAGACAACTTTGCTGATGAAGTTGCAAGCATGATGTAATCGAGATTTATCTAAATATAAACCCTCGGCTTTGTCGGGGGTTTTATTTTACTAAGGAGTGAGATTAACATGACTAATAAAGAAATACTCGAACAAATCAAAGGCGGTCTTATTGTTTCTTGTCAGGCTTTACCTACTGAGCCTTTGTACGACAGCTACATTATGTCAAAAATGGCATGGGCTGCATATCTTGGCGGTGCAGTGGGCATCAGAGCGAATACTGTTGTGGATATCAAGGCAATCAAGGAAAAAGTTGACCTTCCTGTCATCGGTATTATCAAAGAGGTTTATGACGATTCTGACGTTTACATAACTCCCACAATGAAAGAGGTTGATGCTCTTGTTGAAATCGGCTGTGAAATAATTGCAGTTGATGCGACAAACAGACTTCGCCCCGAAGGAAAAACATTTGAAGAATTCTTCAAAGAAGTGAGAGCAAAGTATCCTGAACAGCTCTTCATGGCTGATACTTCCTGTTTTGAAGAGGGAAAAATGGCAGAAGAACTGGGATTTGACCTTATCGGTACAACAATGGCAGGGTATACGCCTTACACAAAAGGCAGAACACTTCCTGATGTTGAACTTATCGAACGATATGCGGAAGAACTGAATACTCCTGTTATCGCTGAGGGCGGAATCTGGGTGCCTGATGACCTTAAAAATGTTTACAAAGCAGGGGCATTCAGTGCAGTTTGCGGCACTGCTATTACAAGACCCATGGACATTACAAAACGCTTTGTAAAGGTGTTAGAGGACGTAAAATGATGATAATTACTTTTGATATCGGCGGTACTTTTATCAAGTATGCGCTCTGTGATGAGAGTTTTAATCTTACATCATCTACCAAAATTCCCACAGATGCATCAATGGGCGGTAAAAAAATAATTGAAAAGCTTATTGAAATTATTAAAGTGCATGACGGAATTGACAGAGTAGGTATTTCTACTGCGGGTCAGGTTGACAGTAACACAGGAACTGTGGTTTATGCTACAGATACAATTCCGGGTTATACAGGTACTAAAATCAAGGAAATGGTTGAAAGTGCAACCGGTATTCCAACATTCGTGGAAAACGATGTGAATTCAGCAGCACTTGGTGAAGCCTTTTTCGGAAAAGGAAAAGGTGCAAAAGATTTTATTTGTCTGACTTACGGCACAGGTATCGGCGGAGCTATATGGTTGAACAATGACCTGTATAAAGGCTCTTTCTGCTCGGCAGGTGAACTTGGTCACATTATCACTCATGCTGACGGAATAGCTTGTACATGCGGTGGTAAAGGCTGTTATGAATGTTATGCGTCTGCCTCGTCTCTTGTCAGAAAAATAAACTCGTTTTCCGATGAAACATTGGATGGCGTCAAAATATTTGATGAGAAGAATTTTTCAAAGCCTGAAATCAGAAATGCCGTTGATTCGTGGATTGACGAAATTGTCACAGGTCTTGTGAGCATTGTTTACACTTTCAATCCGTCACTTGTAATTCTTGGCGGCGGAATTATGAATGAGGAATATATCGTAAATTCAATAAATGATAAAATCCGGAACAGACTCATGGCAAGCTTCAGAAATGTAAAAATTGTCAACTCAAATCTCGGCAACACAGCAGGAATGCTGGGTGTTGCTTACAAAGCGAGTAAATTATAATTTAGCACACTTAATTTTAAGATAAGCTTTGGCTTCCCCTCGAGGGGAAGGCAACTATAAATTGCAATTTATCTTTATTATCGTAGAGGCGAACTGTGTTCGCCTTTTATGCATTCTTCCGCTTTGTGCAAAGGAAAACGCATTTTTCCCCTACGTAATGCATTGCCAAAAGAAACGATAAATTACAATCTGTTGAGATGTTAATTTGGCTTCTCCTTGAGGAGAAGCTGTCACCGCAAGGTGACTGATGAGGTGTAGAAAACGCAGTTTTCGTGTAT
>CAZDQE010000109.1:0-2848 GCA_964507395.1 uncultured Eubacteriales bacterium
CCTTACGGTGACAGCTTCTCCTCAAGGAGAAGCCAAATTAACATCTCAATAAATTTATAAGATAAAAAAATGCATCAGAAGTTTTAAATTTCTGATGCATTTAATTTTAAAGCGCCTGATTTTACGGGCTTTTCATAAATTATGTTCACAGCCCCTCTTTTTAAAGCATCTCCAGAATTTCCTTGAACTCCTTTGTATCACGCACAAAATCAAACAAATCATCTTCAAGCCAATTGTCACGCACAATTTCTCTCAGTTCTCTTGTATCCGCCGTTTCAAAGTCAATTCTCTTTTCAGTAACAGTTCCCAGCAAAAGAGAGGTATACTCCTGTATTTCGGGGCGGTTATCAAATTCTATTGCCTTTTCTGCACACAGCCTGAGCTGTTCAAAAACTGCATCTGCATCACCTAATTTTGCATACGGCCTTGCCTTATCGTAATGAATTCGTGAATTCCCCCATGAGTTGATATCATACTGTTTCCCATCAGTAACCAAATTGTTCAGTTCTTCCACTTTGTTTATAACGCTGACTGTATCCATGGGTGATAATTCTTCGCAATTCCGCAAAAGCCAGACAAAGCTCTGAAACATATCATAGCTTTTCCTGATCTGCTCATGCAGAAATGACAGTCTTTCATCATCTTCAAGTCCCCACCACATACTAATTTCACGGCACTGCTCCATAGACGGCATGGTTTCATAAATCTGTCTGCCGATTTTTCTTCTGCCATGTTCGCAATGATTGAACGCAAGCCTTGAAGTCGCCTCAAGACGAATATCAATATTCGGGCAATACTTCATAATCCTCTCACCAAGCGCCGTAATTTCCGCATCATACTTTTCCATATTCTCTTTCCACTCGGGAATGTTGCCGGTTTCATCACCCGACACAAACAGAGCATACATCAGCTTATCAAGCAACACGAAATTATTGGGATATTCCGCAACACCCTCACGTGCAATTGAAATACACTCGTCTATTTTGCCTTTGTTTATTGCCGTCTGGAAGCGGTTAAGATATTCTTCCACCTTTTTGTTTTCTGCAATATCGTCAACGCCCAAAAGCTTATCCACAGTGATATCAAAAATTTTAGATATCGCAGGCAGAAGCTCCATGTCAGGGTAACATACTCCCGATTCCCAGCGTGATACGGACTGACATGAAACGCCCAACATTTCAGAAAGCTGTTCCTGTGTGATATCTTTTTGTTTTCGCAAACCTTTTATGTTTTCGCCTATTGATAATTTCATAAACAAAACCTCTTATTAATTTAATTTTTGAAGTTACGTATCTTCCGTTTATAGTTTACAGTTTTTGTTATGATATATCAACTACTCATTGATTGATATTTTTTAACTTATATAGTGAAAAAACGATTGACAATTATTTTGAAGTAAAATATATTTAAACAAGTTTATCTTGTTTTTATCCTCTCCCGGTGTTATAATACCCATAACAAATAAGAATTAAAAAGAGGTCGATTTATATGCACAAAAGATTAGCTCTTACTCCTCCTATGGGATGGAACAGCTGGGACTGCTACGGTGCAGCGGTAAATGAGGAACAGTTGCTCGCCAATGCAGATTATATGGCAGAGCACCTTAAGGACTACGGCTGGGAATATGTTGTCTGCGACATTCAGTGGTCAGAGCCTACGGCAGACAGCTTTGGCTATCATCGTTTTGCTCCTCTTTGCATGGATGAATATTCCCGACTTATCCCCTCTGTTGAACGCTTCCCCTCATCTGCGGACGGAAAGGGCTTTAAGCCTATTGCTGATTACATACATTCCCTTGGTCTTAAATTCGGCATTCACATTATGAGAGGCATTCCGCGACAGGCAGCACATAGTAACACTAAAATCAAGTGCGAAGGCGTTACCGCAAAGGATGTTGCAAACCCCTCCTCTATCTGCCCATGGAACCCTGATATGTATGGTCTTGATACAGGCAAAAAAGGTGCACAGGAATATTACGACTCGATTTTTGAGCTTTATGCTTCATGGGATGTGGATTACATCAAGTGTGATGATATTGCCAACACAGAGATATTCCCCCACAGCCCTTATTCTGCAAGAAAAGAAATTGAAATGATCAGAAAAGCCATTGACAAATGCGGCAGAGATATGGTCCTCAGTCTTTCTCCCGGTCCTGCACCTGTAAATGAACATGAACACCTTGCTGCTCACGCTAATCTCTGGCGAATGACCGGTGACTTCTGGGATGAATGGAGCAAGCTCCATGCCATGTTCGAGCGTTGTTATGCATGGCAGGAATATGTTCAGCCGGGTGCATGGCCTGATTGCGACATGCTTCCCCTGGGCAGAATCCAAAAAACAGAAAAGCTGGAAAAATACAGAAACCGATACACACGCTTCACTCACGATGAGCAGATAACAATGATGACTCTCTGGGGTATTTTCCGTTCACCTCTTATGATGGGCGGTGAAATGCGTGAAAACGATGAATTCACCCTTTCTCTTCTTCAAAACAGAGAGCTTATCGATATGCACAAAAACTCAAGCGGTGCAAGACAGTTCAAGCGTGAAGAAACTGACGGAAAAGGCGAAATCATCTGGACATCCACGGGTGAAAACTGCAAATATGTTGCACTGTTCAATACAGATGACATTGACCGAGAAATCAGCTTTGACGTTACCGATATTTCAATCAGCGGTGTCCGATACAGCATTCGTGATATGTGGCTCCATGAAGAATATGCAGTAACAGACGGTATGTTTTCCGCAAAAGTCAATCCTCACGGTGCAAGACTGTTCAGAATAGAAATAAAATAAAGGGGACTTCTAAAAACCTATTGTATAAAATATGTTTAGAAATTTTTTCGTC
>CAZDQE010000110.1:0-2769 GCA_964507395.1 uncultured Eubacteriales bacterium
GTTGAAGTCAGCAGAGGATACAAACTGAAAGTTGAGTTTAATATTGACTTTGAGCTGTTTATGATGGGTATTGATAAGGCGGCGTAAATTAAAAAGGTCTTGACAAACTAATTTCAATGTGTTATTCTTGTCAAAATCCAATTTGAGGTATTATTATGAACACATATCTTCTCAAAAAATTTGATATGGATATGCAGTGGCTTGCACAGTATGACTATCATCAGTCATCACAGGGCAGGCTTATACCTCTATATTCATTTTGGGAGAGATAACACTATATTTCCATATGTTTATAACGGTGTAAGTTGCTGCAGAAACTTACACCGTTAATTTTTTATATTTATATCCAAAGGAGAATTAATATGAAATTATTTGATTTAATCAAAAAGAAACTTTTCAAAAAGCAACCTGAAAAAACAGGAGATCATCTTGTAGATTTCTATAACCGCATTGACGAGGATTCCCGTCTTTTATCAAAGCACGGGCAAATTGAGTTTCTGACAACAGTGAAATACATTGAAAAGTATCTGAAAGACGATATGAAGATTATAGAAATCGGTGCTGCTACAGGCAGATACTCTCATTATTTTGCTCAAAAAGGTTTTGAGGTTGATGCAGTTGAACTTATTGAGCATAATATAGAAATTTTTAAAGCAAAAACGCTGCCTGATGAGAACGTCTGCATTAAACAAGGAAACGCCCTTGATTTATCAGAGTATCCCGACAACAGCTACGATGTAACTCTATTGCTTGGACCTATGTACCATCTATACACAGCCGAGGAACAACAGAAGGCACTTTCAGAAGCAATCAGAATTACAAAACCAGACGGATATATCTTTGTTGCTTACTGTATGCTTGAACCAAGTATAATCGGCCAGTTTAAAAGAAATCAGATGAACAAGCTTATTGAAATGGGATTATTCAATCCTAAAACTCTTGAGGCCTATTTCACACCCGTAGGTATTTTTAAGCTTAACAATGTTGATGAAATAATTAATCTTTCAGAAAACCTTGCTGTTGAAAGATTAAATCTAATTGCAACTGACGGTTATACATGTCATATGAAAGAAACTGTTGACCAAATGGATAATGAAACTTATGAATTATATCTTAGATACCATTTTTCAACTTGTGAAAGACAGGATTTGATCGGGATGTCGCACCACACTCTTGATATTTTGAGAAAGGAGTAACCTACAATGACAAAAAAAACAAATAGAATACATAAAAAATACTCCCGTTATCGAAACAGAGAGATTGATTCTTCGCCCTATTACACCGGATGATGCGGATTCGGCTTTTGTATGGTTGAGCGATGAAAAGGTTAATAAATTTATGCCATACAACCTTTACAAAAACACAGATGAGGTTTTTCATTGGATAAATGAAATTCTCCCGGATGACAATAATTTTCACTGGGGTTTTGTGCTTAAAGAAAACAATCTGTTAATCGGCAGTGGTAGCATAGGTCCTCACAAAGGAAACCCTGACGAATGGGGATTCGGCTACAATATTCGTTATGACTATTGGAACAAAGGTTTAACCACTGAGGCAACAAAAAGAATGATTGAGTTTGCACATAAAGAACACAGCATAAAAGACTTTGTTGCAGACCACGCTGTTGACAATCCTGCTTCGGGCAGAGTTATGGAAAAGTGCGGATTAGTATTCGACCATTTTGGAGAATATAGTACATTCGACGGTACTCAGACCTTTAAAACAAAATTTTATAAAATGCATTTGGAGTGATGATTTATGAAAATAAATAATATTGATAATGGTAAATCTTTTGACTTTGGTAAAACATCTGCCGAATATGCAAAATACAGAGACATTTATCCTAAAGAGCTTTACGAAGAATTATACGAACTTGGTGTAGGACGCGAAAACACTTCTTGGCTTGATATAGGTACAGGCACAGGTGTTCTGCCATTTAACCTTTGCAATTGCGGTGCCAATATAACAGGTATTGATATTTCTGAAAGTCAGATTGAAGCTGCCAAAACATTGACCGTTGAAAAAGGTGTTGATAATGTAACTTTCCTTGTTTCACCTGCAGAAATAACGCCTTTTGAAGATAACAGTTTTGACTGTATTACTGCTGCACAGTGCTTTTGGTACTTTGACAGAGATAAAGTAATTGATGAAATCAAACGACTTATTAAACCCGGTGGAGTGTTTGTGAAAATTTATATGAGTTATACTCTTGATGATGAGATTGCTAAAAAATCTCACGAGCTTGTAAAGAAAATGAACAAAAACTGGACTCCCGGGGCATCCGGTTCAAAAGACATGTATAACCACCCTTTTGAAAATAGCAGGTTTGATGTTTTTGAGTGCAAAATTCCATTCACAAGGGAAAGTTGGCACGGAAGAATGTTAGCTTGTCGTGGAACAATGGCTTCTATGGACAAAAAAACATTAGCTAAATGGAACAAAAAACACACAGAACTATTATCTGACTATCCGGAAACATTTGAGATAAAACATAAAGTTTACATAGCGTCATATAAATTTTGATGATTCAATAAAAAATCAGATGTAAAATGCGACGTAAAAACACCCACTCTAAAAGCGGGCCAAAAAATAATTGTTCGATGTACTATGGTGGAGACGAAGAGGATCGAACTCTTGACCTCACCAATGCCATTCAAGCGCTCTCCAATACACAAAAAAACGCACCCCACAGGCTTTTCGGTGCAAAAATTCACTCTGTAGGGTGCCCCTTTCGTAAGGAAGCTTTTTTATTCGCCTACGGGCTTGTTG
>CAZDQE010000111.1:0-2762 GCA_964507395.1 uncultured Eubacteriales bacterium
GACGGAAAAAGAGCAAACATAATTTCGTGCAAGGGGTTTTTAGAGGTCCCCTAAACTTTTGCTCCCCTTGGAAATATTGAACACAAGGGGAGCAGCTTTTTGCTGAAATTTTGCCCTTGACTATAAAATTTTGTAAATTGATTATTAAATAAGTTGAGATTGTTTTTTTGATGTGGTAGAATATAATCGTATTATAATGACAGGGGAGTGTCTTATTTTGAAAAAAATAATTGTAGCAGATGATGAGGCGAGAATCAGACGTCTTGTCTGCGATTTTCTGAAAAAAGACGGCTATGAGCCTCTCGAGGCTGATGACGGCGATGTAGCACTTGAAATTTTTCAGAAAAATCCCGATACGGCGCTGATGATTGTGGATATTATGATGCCCAATATGGACGGCTGGGCATTGTGCCGTGAAATCAGAAAAACTTCAGGTGTCCCCATTATTCTGCTTACTGCGAGAAGTCAGGAGTTCGACGAGCTTATGGGCTTTGAGGCAGGTGCAGACGATTATGTTACGAAGCCCTTCAGTCCTGCAGTTCTGATGAAACGTGTTGAGCTTCTGATTCGCCGCACGTCAAATTCAACGAATCCTTATAAAAACTGCAAAACCGTAGGTACTCTCACAATTGATGAGGATGCGCATGAGGTTTTTGTTGACAAGCAGATTGTAAGTCTTGCGCTTAAAGAATATAATATTCTTCTTAAGCTTGCATCAATGCCGGGCAGAGTTTTCACAAGAGAACAGCTTCTTGATGATATCTGGGGATATGATTACGTCGGTGACATCAGAACGGTAGACTCTCATGTTGCACGTCTTCGCACAAAGCTCGGCGAATGGGGAAATAAACATCTGAAAACCGTTTACGGTACAGGCTATAAAATTGAGGTAAACGAATGAGAATTCTTCCTTTTTCAAAAAGAAAGGACAAAAGCCTGATGCTGCAGCTTTTTACACAGCTTCTGGCAATCGTATTTTTCATGGTAGCTTTTTTGCTTATAATAAATTCAACCTTCATTGAAACCTTGTTTTACATGAGGTCTCAGACAGAAATGAGCCGTGCGGTCAATGAAATTGAAAAGCTTGAAATTACTGATGAAACCTTTCTTGACGAGATTGAAAAAATTGAAAACAAGAACACTTCGTATATTGAGATTTTTGACGGCAAAACAGGACAGCTTGTTTACAGCACCGTCATGAACGATATGCGAGGTCATACCATGTTCGACTTTGAGAAGGACCCGAATCTGTTTTTTGGCTTTGCAAGTGCGAGAAAACTGCAGATGATACAGCAACTTGATACTACAAGTGACGGTGTGTTCTTTATCGGCAAGGAAATGTCAAATGATATTGAGTATCTTGTCTATCAGTCTGTGCTGGACACGGGCAATACCGTAAATGTTTACTCTCAAAGGAATATTATCGAATCAAACGCAGAATATACATCTGATATTATGCGCACTTTGATTTGTATTATCGGCGTAGCTCTGATGATTGCATTTTTCATTTATGCATGGCTTTTCACAAAGCCGCTTATTGAAATGAACGATGTAACAAAACGAATGGCAAAGATGGATTTCTCAAAAAAATGTGTGATGAAATCTACGAATGAGTTGGGTCAGTTGGCTTCAAGCATCAACTCTATGTCCGATTCTCTTGCAGGGGCAATGGGTGATTTGCAGAAGAAAAACCGTCAGCTTGAGCTTGATATCGAGCATGAGCATAAAATGGAAAAATCCCGTAAGGAATTCGTGTCAAACGTGTCACATGAGCTGAAAACTCCTATAGCTATTATTCAGGGGTACGCAGAAGGCTTGAAGCTTGGAATCAGCGATAGCCCCGAGGATAATGAGGAATACCTTGACGTAATTATTGAAGAATCAAAGAGAATGAATGATATCGTTCTTGACCTGCTGGAGCTTTCTTATTATGAGAGCGGAAGCTATAAGCTCAGTGAGAACAGTTTCTCAGTAAACGAAATGGTTGAGGAATATGTCTTGGCACAGAAAATCCGTCTCAGCGAGAAGGGGATAAGTCTTGATGTTTCATTGCCTGAAGGAATGACAGGCTTTGCGGATGAATCAAAAATCGGAATGGTGCTTAATAATTACTTTTCAAATGCTGTTTCTCACTGCGACGGCGAAAAGAAAATTTCTGTTACTGCCGAAGAAATTGACGGAAATTACAGAATAAGTGTTTTCAACACAGGCAAAAATATTTCAGAGGAAAATTTTGAGGAAATGTGGAACAGCTTTTACCGCGGAGACAAATCTCACCACAGGGATGAGGGCAGATTCGGTATCGGACTTTCCATTGTTGCCGCAATTCAGAACATGCACTTTATGAAATACGGCTGTGAAAACAAAGAGGACGGAGTCGAGTTCTGGTTTGATGTAAAAAAATGCGTTAAAGATTTATCAATATAATTGACAAAGGTTACAAAATGAGATATAATTAATCGTTAGTAAAATGAAAGGAGAATGGTTAAATGAACTATTCACATGAAGTTGAAAAAATGTGCATGGTAGCAAAAGGTCCCCACCATGGTCCCGCTCCCATTCCTGAAGAAGGAAAATGGGTAAAAGCTTATGAAATCAAAGATATTTCAGGCTTTTCACACGGTATCGGCTGGTGTGCTCCTCAGCAGGGTACATGCAAACTCTCACTTAACGTAAAAAATGGTATTGTAGAGGAAGCTCTCGTTGAAACAATCGGTTGCTCGGGTATGACTCACTCTGCAGCTATGGCAGCAGAAATTCTC
>CAZDQE010000112.1:0-2734 GCA_964507395.1 uncultured Eubacteriales bacterium
GATACATCAGATGACAGTATCGAGCAAACCTTAATCGCAAAGTATACCTATTCAAATAAGTAAACAAATTCCGATTTATCGAGCTGTTGATCAGTTTTTAACTATGGTTCTAAATTGGGCTGTACTCCCAAAAATCGACGAATTTCGACAGAAGTTCGGCGATTTTGTTTTTTTTTCTTCACTCTTTCAGGCGGGTTCGGATTATGCTCGTCACCCTATTGTCATCCTTGACATAACTTTTTCAAAAGTGTATAATGATCATATCATCAGTAAGGAGGATTTTGTATGAAAAAGTACATTAAAGTGATTATTTCTGTTCTTCTTTGCACAAGCATTTTCCTTTCTTTCTGTCTGATTGAGTACAACACTGAACATAACTGTATCGGAGAAAACTGTCAGGTTTGCCGTGATATTGTACTGCAAAGAGAGTTTTTGAAATCCATACTGTTATGCCTTCTGTGCGGAGGTATTGCTGTATCTGTTTCTCGGATTACAGCATTTATGTCTTTATTTGTTGACAGTACGCAGAGAAGACTTAATCTTGTTGCAAATAAAATAAAACTTACAGCTTAATATCCACTTTTTTTGCAAGTTCTATTAATGTTAACGACACGTTGTTAGTGTCTTTCAGGCGTGTTTTTTACACGTCTTGTTGGCATTGCAGGGCTTGCTTTTTTCATGCCCTAAAAATAATAAAAAGGTGGATAAAAATGATAAAGATTACAAATGTATCAAAACAGTTCCCTAATGAAACTGCTATTGATTATAATGATATTACATTTGAAAAAGGTAAAAGCTATATGCTTTTAGGGGCTTCAGGCTGCGGTAAGTCTACGCTTCTTAATATGATTGCAGGCATTCTTTCTCCCGAAAAAGGTACAATTGAAATCGGCGGAGAAAATATGACGAAGAAAAGCCAGAAGGAAAAAGATAAGTTCAGAATTGAAAAAATCGGTTATATTTTTCAGGACTTCAAGCTGATTGATGAAATGACCGTAATGGATAATATCGGTATTTTAAGACTTGAAAAGGTGGATATATCATCAATTGATGAAGTTCTTAACTCTTTGGAAATACTTGATAAAAAGAACAAGAAAGTCAAGCACCTTTCAGGCGGTGAAAAGCAGCGCGTTGCTATTGCAAGAGCTATTGTAAAAAAGCCTGAAATCATTCTTGCAGATGAGCCTACCGGTAATCTCAACTTTTCAATCGGTGAAGCAGTTATAAAACAGCTTATTGAGGTTTCAAAAGGCAAAACCCTTATTGCCGTCACCCACGATGAAAGACTCGGCAAATATTTCGACTGCACTGTTGATATGAATATGATGACAGGGGGCAGAAGAGATGTTTAAGTTTGCATTTAAAAATATGGCTATAAAGAAAGCCAAGATAGTCCTTATTGTTATCTCTATTGTAATTTCAGCCTGCGTAGGTATCCTCTCTTACAATGTTGCTCAACAGGTTGACAGCGGCTTTAAAACTACGGCTGCCTATTATGATATAATTATCGGCCCCTCGGGTTCATCAACTCAGCTTGCGATGAATACGATGTTCTTTACCGAAAAGCCTCTTGGTACAATATCCTACGAATATGTTGAAGAACTTCAGAAGGATATGCGTGTAAACAAGGTTGTACCTTTTACTATGGGTGACTCATACAACGCTGCAAAAATTGTTGGTACTACTCCCGATTTCCTTGAAGGCAAGGCTGTAGCAGAAGGTGAAATGTTCTCGGAAAAATTCCAATGTGTTGTAGGTTCTGCTGTTGCTGAAAAGTATTCGCTTTCCGTTGGTTCAGAACTTATTACATCGCACGGGCTGACGGGAGAAGGTCACGCTCACGAAAGCAACCCTGTCACAGTTGTGGGAATTCTTAAAGAAACAAAGACAGCCTATGACAATGTTATTTTCACTCCTCTTGAAACTGTTTGGGCAACTCATGAACACTCGGAAGAAGGTCACGATGACCACGAAGATGAGAATGAGTACCACGGTGATGTATGTGCTATTCTTGTAAAGAGTAAAAGTTTCAACGCTTACAGTCAGCTCACGGCAGAGTACGGCGAAAACTCAAAACTTCTTGTAATCAATCCTTCCGAGGTGTTGCGTGAGGTTCTGGAAAATGTTGATATGAGTACACAGATTGTGTATATACTCTGCATTATTATCCTTATAATGAACATATTTATAATTTCGGTTATCACTCTTCTTAATATGTATGACTCAAAAAAAGAAATTGCTCTTATGCGGCTTATCGGTATCGGAATGAAGAAAATAAATCTTGTCTATATTATTCAGAACGGCATAATAGGCTTTATTTCAACTTTGCTTGCCTTTGGTGTTTCAAGGCTTTGTCTTATGCTTATGGGTGGGTATGTAGCTTCTATGGGCATTGTTCTTGATACGGCGAGGATTTATCCTGTTGAAATTATAATTATGGCTGTTGTTTTTGTAATCAGCGTACTTCCTACCGTAATCTGTACGGTCAATATGTCAAAAAAGGACGGTATTTCACAATGAAAAAATTCATATCAATAATTCTTGTATCTTGTCTTGCTTTGTTCCTTTTTGCCTCCTGCGGCAGTAGTGATGTTGAAAAAGTAAGCAATACTCTGAGTTTTTCTAAGGTGAACAGTGTTGACGAAATGCAGAAACTTGACGGACATCAGGTAAGTATCATAGGCTATATGTCTACTCTTTCACCGATTACCGGTAATTTTATGTATCTTATGAA
>CAZDQE010000113.1:0-2659 GCA_964507395.1 uncultured Eubacteriales bacterium
TCGCGGTGGTTCACGTCATCAGGACAGACCTGTAATCGGTTATGCACTTACAGAAAAAGAACACAGAGAAGATATTGAGCTTATCTGTGAAGTAGGTGCTAACACTATTCGTCTTGCCCACTATCAGCATTCTCAGGTCTTCTATGACCTTTGCGACGAAAAGGGCCTTGTTATCTGGGCAGAAATCCCCTATATCTCAAAACATATGCCTACAGGCCGTGAAAACACATTGTCACAGATGAAGGAGCTTATCGTTCAGAATTACAACCATCCCTCAATCTGTGTATGGGGACTTTCAAACGAAATCTCAATGGGCGGTGCAGGTGATGAAAGCCTTATTGAAAATCACGAGGCACTTAATGACCTTGTACATTCTCTTGACAAAACAAGGCCTACAACAATTGCTGCTGTTACAATGTGCGGTATTGACGAAAAGTATGTACATATTCCCGATGTTGTTTCATATAACCACTATTTCGGTTGGTACGGCGGTAATGTTTCCATGTACGGCAAATGGTTTGACGATTTCCATAAGAAGTATCCTAATACACCTATCGGCCTGAGCGAATACGGCGCAGAGGCTCTTAACTGGCACACATCAACACCTGAACAGGGTGACTACACGGAAGAATATCAGGCATATTACCATGAAGAAATGATTAAACAGATTATGGACAGACCTTATCTCTGGGCAACTCATGTATGGAATATGTTCGACTTTGCTGCAGACGCCCGTGCCGAGGGCGGTGAAAACGGCATGAACCACAAGGGTCTTGTAACATTTGACAGACAGTATAAAAAGGATGCTTTCTTTGCTTACAAGGCATGGCTTTCAAAAGAGCCTTTTGTTCATATCTGCGGAAAGAGATATATTGACAGGGTTGAAGATGTAACTAAGGTTACCGTTTATTCCAACTGCGATGAGGTTGAACTTTTTGCAAACGGTGTAAGTCTTGGCAAACAGAAAAAAGACAAATATCCTTTCTTCTGTTTCGATGTTAAAAATGAAGGTGAAACTTCTCTCCGCGCTGTTGCAGGAGATTGCACTGACGAAAGCAAAATTCAGAAGGTCGATGTTTTCAACGAAGACTACAGAATGAAAGAAGAAGGCAGCGTTATCAACTGGTTTGAAATTGATATGCCTGTAGGATACCTCTCGATCAACGATACTTTAGGCGATATTCTGAAGCCGTTTAAAGGAAAAATCGTTCTTCTTAAAACTCTTCTTAAAATGAAGGATGCTCTCGGCGGCGGTGAAAGTGATAAACCGAAAGAAAAGAAGAAGGGCGGAAAACCCAAGGTTATGGGATTTGACATCGCAGGATTCAAAATCAACAGTACGCTTATTGAAATGGCAAAAGGCTTCACAGTCAAGAGAATCCTTATGATGACGGGCGCAAAGTTCTCAAAAGAAGATATTCTCGAAATCAATAAAACTCTTAACAAAATTAAGAAAAAATAAAAATTTAAGGCGTTGTGTTCACACGAGCACAACGCCTGATTTTTATTTACACAATGTCCATTTCTGCTGCATAATAGCACAGGATTTTCCCTCTCCCTCGGGAGCATAAAAAACAGTAATCATGGAGCCGTCGGGAAGTTCAATTGTTGAGGGATATCCTAAATCATCCTCATCAAGCTTACTTTCATAAAGTCTGATATCTTTTTCCCATGTTCTGCCGTAATCGGTGCTTACCATTGCCATAATTCCGTAAGGCTCTTTTCTTCTGCCATAGGTAGAAATCAGCACACCTGACGAATGTAAAAACAGATGAGGAGGTGCACCGCCTGTTTCATCTAAAAGCCTTTCAAACGGAGTCCATGTTCTGCCTTTGTCGGAAGAAAAACACTGATAAGTTGTAAATAAATTGTCGTTTTCTGCTCTTGTATGACAGATAAGTCTGCCGTCAGGAAGTTCAAGTAAATGGGGCTCATTGATAAAAATATTTTCATCATCAATTGTGATTTTGCTTATGTATTCAGTTTCTCCTGTTTCAGGGTTAAGCTTCACAACTTCAAGTCCTGCTTCACAGTTATCAAAATTGTTTCCTACCCACAGAATTGTTCCGTCACGAAGCTCTGTCGGTCCGTGGGGCGATGTGACGGGTGAGCGGAAAATTTTGCCGAAAGTAACTCCGCAGTCATAGCTTATACGGAAAGTAGATCCGAGATATTTTTCTTCATCCTCTGATGTAATTGTGTTTATGTAACTCTGCGCGTATTCGTTTTCCTTGTTATATCCTCTTTGCATGTCGGCTGAGTTGTTAAACGAAGTGAAAATCAAACCTTTCTCTCCGAAAGCACAAAGACCCGCATCTCTGTCATCAAGAGGAGTATCAATTACAGGGGCAGGCAATGTATAAGTTTCACCACCGTCAGAACTATAAGAAATTACAGCCTTTCCGAAGGGACACACGTGCTGAAGTCTGAAACCCGATGCACCAACTGCAATTTTTCCGTCCTGTAAAAGTGAAACGGTAGGCCATCCGAAGTAATTATGTTTACTATCGGGATTTGAAATGATTATTTTTGGTTTTCCGATAAGTTTATTTTTCATAACACCACCTCTTGAGAGCTATTGTATCACATTAAATAAAGTCTGTCTATAGGGGACCTCTAAAAACCCCTTGCACGAAATTATGTTTGCTCTTTTTCCGTC
>CAZDQE010000114.1:0-816 GCA_964507395.1 uncultured Eubacteriales bacterium
TGGTTTCAATTTTGCCGTTCTCGATAAGATATGTTACCATTGCTCTGAGCATTGCTTTACGATGATCGCTTGCTCTGCCGAGTTTTCTGGTACCTGGCATTTAAAATCACTCCTTTATTCTTCTTCTGCGCGGAGCTCGAAACCAAGGGAGGACAACTTAGCAACAACCTCATCAAGAGATTTTCTGCCAAGGTTTCTAACCTTCATCATGTCATCCTCAGACTTGTTAATCAAGTCCTCAACTGTATTGATACCCGCTCTCTTCAAGCAGTTGAATGAGCGAACGGACAGGTCAAGTTCCTCAATGGTCATCTCTAAGATTTTCTCTTTACCGTTATCATCTTTCTCGACCATAACCTCAGTATCGTATGCCTCATCTGAGAGGTCACCGAAGAGGTTGAGGTGCTCGTTGAGGATCTTGGCTGCGAGAGAAACGGCTTCCTTTGCGGTAATTGTGCCGTTTGTCCACACTTCAAGTGTCAACTTGTCGTAGTCAGTAATCTGACCAACACGTGTGTTCTCAACTGTATAGTTAACCTTGATTACAGGTGTATAGATTGAGTCTATTGCGATTACGCCGATAACAGGCTGCATAATTTTCTTATTACGCTCTGCTGAAACGTATCCGCGTCCCTTATCACAGGTCAACTCCATATACACATGAGCATTTTTGTCCAAAGAAGCAATGTGATGATCAGGATTGATGATTTCAACTTCACTGTCTGCCTTGATATCGCCTGCAGTGATTTCGCCTTCACCGTCTGCTTCAATATACATTACTTTAGGACCGTCACCGTGGAATTTGAGGATTACTTC
>CAZDQE010000114.1:826-2654 GCA_964507395.1 uncultured Eubacteriales bacterium
ATTAAGAACGATTTCTGTTACATCCTCTTTAACGCCCTCAATTGTCGAGAACTCATGGAGAACGTTGTCAATTTTAACGGATGTAATCGCATAACCCGGGAGAGATGAGAGAAGAACTCTTCTCATGGAATTACCAAGTGTAAGACCATAACCTCTCTCAAGGGGTTCAAGTACGAACTTACCGTATGTGCCATCGGCCTCATGTGCAAGTGTTTCAATTTTCGGTTTCTCTATTCCAATCATGTGAAAACCTCCTTCGTTATTGATGGGTACTCTTTTAGCTTATGCGGCAAATGAATCTCTTACCGCCAAACCCCAGATCCGTGTGTGCCGCGGATTATTTAGAGTAGAACTCAACGATAAGATGTTCTTCAACGGGAGCAGCGATCTGATCACGCTCGGGAAGAGTAACAATTTTTGCTGTTGCAGCTTCCTTGTTAAGATCGAGCCACTGGGGAACAGGACGAGATGCATTCGCTTCAAGAACTGACTTGAATTTTTCGCTGTCCTTGCTCTTACTCTTAATAGAAACCGTATCTCCTGCTTTGAGAAGATATGACGGAATATCAACTTTCTTTGAGTTTACTTCGTAGTGTCCATGAATTACAAGCTGTCTTGCTTCTGCTCTTGAGTTTGCCCAGCCGAGAAGATAAACTACGTTATCAAGTCTGCTTTCGCAAATTCTGAGAAGGTTTTCACCTGTAACACCCTGACGCTTTTCAGCCATCAGGAAATATTTATGGAACTGAGTTTCATTAATGCCGTAGTAGCGTCTTGCCTGCTGCTTTGCACGAAGCTGGAGACCGTATTCTGAAACCTTCTTACGGCTCTGACCATGCTGACCGGGTGCGTATGAACGACGTTCGAATGCGCATCTGTCTGTGTAGCATCTGTCGCCTTTAAGGAAGAGCTTCTTGCCTTCACGACGGCACAATTTACATACCGGACCGGTATATCTTGCCATAATATTACACCTCCAAATTTTAGGTTATACGCGTCTTCTCTTGGGAGGACGGCAGCCGTTATGGGGAATAGGAGTAACGTCCTTGATCATTGTAACATCAAGACCTGCTGTCTGCAATGCTCTGATTGCAGCTTCACGTCCCTGTCCGGGGCCTTTAACGTAAACCTCAACTGTTTTCATACCGTGATCGATAGCAACTTTCGCTGCTGTTTCTGCTGCTGTCTGTGCTGCGAAGGGAGTTGATTTTCTTGAGCCTCTGAAGCCCATTTCACCTGCGCTTGCCCATGACACAGCATTACCCTGTGTATCGGTAATTGTTACGATAGTGTTGTTGAAGGTGGATTGAATGTGTGCTGCTCCGCGCTCAATATTTTTGCGCTCGCGGCGACGGCGTGTTGCACCGGCTTTTTTAACTGTCTTTGCCATTACTTACTTCCTCCTTCAATTATTTCTTCTTGTTAGCTATTGTCTTCTTCGGACCTTTACGTGTACGTGCGTTTGTCTTTGAGCGCTGACCTCTTACGGGCAGACCCTTACGGTGACGTACGCCACGATAGCAACCGATTTCGATAAGCCTTTTGATGTCAAATGCTGTTTCTCTTCTGAGGTCACCTTCAACTTTTACGTTGTGGTCAATATACTCACGAAGCTTAGAAACATCTTCTTCAGTCAAATCCTTAACTCTTGTGTCAGGATTGATACCTGTTGCTGCTATAATGTCACATGCAGTTTTGCGACCAATACCGTAGATGTATGTGAGAGCGATTTCAACTCTTTTTTCTCTCGGCAAGTCAACACCTGAAATACGTGCCATTTGTCAGTTGCACCTCCATTAAGTGGTTTGCGTCGGATTAACCCTGACGC
>CAZDQE010000115.1:0-2646 GCA_964507395.1 uncultured Eubacteriales bacterium
GATATTCCACGGCTACGCCTTGTCTTGCTTCGAGGACTATATTGTCCTCTTTTATAGGATTTTCAATAACTCCGACAAAGAGGTAATGAATGACAATTCTTTGTATTTTGTTTTGCTCTTGCCCTCAATGGAGCATGTATGCACCGGGAAAAGTCAAATTGAAGGTCCGTTTTCAAAAAGCAAAAAATCCTTCATTGTGTATGAACTGAGAAAGTTCATATTTTAGTGTGTTTACGAAAAAATCTGAAATACCCTTAACTTATTCGCACCGCGAGAAACCTAATTCGGCATCATTTCCGAAAAATTTTCTAAAAAAAGTATTGACAAATATGGATAAATCTGTTAAACTGTAAACAGATTTTATAACGCGTTATAAATGTTGTTATATATCACGGTCTGCAACAAATATTTCAGGAGGTGAGAAAATAAATATGGCATTAACCCAAGCGGAAAAACGCGAAGAAATAAGATCCAGGGTTCTGTTTGTTTCGGCGAAGATGTTTCTTGAAAAGGGATACACCGAAACCTCGCTGAGGGAGATTTCGGCGGCGGCGGATATAAACATAGGCTCGGTTATCAATGTGTTCAGGTGCAAGGAAAACATACTTTGCGAACTCGTAAAATATGTTCTTGAAGAGCAGTTCAAAATGGCGGCGAAATACATAAAAGGAAAAACGGACGATAAAATTCTTTTTTATGCAGCGGAAACCGCACTGCAGCTGCATATGGCAGAGAGCAGCGAGCATATACGTGATTTATATTCGGCGGCTTACTCTATGCCGGACACAACTGATATTATTCAGCACACTATCACGGGCAAGCTCGAAGATATTTTCAGGGAGCATTTGCCGAACCTTGAAACCAAGGATTTTTTTGAATTGGAAATTGCATCGGGCGGAATTATGCGAGGCTTTATGACCGTTCCGTGCGATATGTATTTCACAATGGAGCGCAAAGTCAAGCGTTTTCTTGAAACAACATTTCTTGTATACCGAGTGCCCGATGAAAAAATCAACGAAGCAATAGAATTTGTTTCGCAGTTTGATTTTGAAAAGCTGGCAGCCGAACTGATAGAGGAAATGCTTGTTTATCTTAAAAATCAAACACAAACGCTGTTCGGCGTTTAAAAAAATATATTCAATTCCTTTAAGGAGGGTAATCAAATGAAAAAATTATTATCAACCATTCTTGCAGCACTTATACTTATATCTGCTGTATCCGTTTCTGCAGCCGCAATTAATGCCTCTTACGAAATCAAACGCGGTCAGACCCTTACCGTTACGGTAACATGCGACGAACCCATATATGTCAGTTTTGTACCCGAAAAAGACGGCACATATATCCTGTCGGCTGAATCCGATGAGCTGGATACATACTGTACCCTTTGGAACGAAAACAGCGAAGACGTTCTTGAGATGGCCGATGATGATAACGGACTTGATTTTGTTATTGAGTATGACTTCGAAGCAGGAACAACCTATTATTTCGAACTCAACATTTTTAACGAAGGTACTCATGAATACAAAATCACCCTTGAATGCGGTCACGGAGCATATTCAGACGGCGTTTGCACCGTATGCGGCATACCCTGCGACCACACTGTAATGGGATTTCTCGGCTTTTGTGCTTGCGGAAAAGAATATATCGCCAAGGATATCAAAGCAGGCGATGAATTCATCCACGATTCAGCTGTTCTTGATAATGAAATCGGCTGGTACAAATTTGTTCCCGAAGAAAGCGGAGCATATTGCTTTGAATCTTTTTGCGACCCGACCGGACCAAACGACTCTATTTGCTATGTTTATGATGCAGACGGCGAATGGTTAATTTCACATGACGATGTTGATTATGACAACGGAAACCTCAATTTCAAATTGATTTATGGCTTTGAAGCAGGTGAAACTTATTATATCGGTATTTATGATCTCTATGAGAATGCAAGCTTTGAAGTAAAAGTAAGCCACGCAACCCATACTGCTGATGACGGCAGTGTACATAAGCTTGATTATTCCTACTATCAGGATTCAACCTGTATTGAACACGGTTACACGGATGGCATTTACTGCCCCGATTGTGATGAATATATTTGGGGTCACGACGAACTTGAGCTTAACGATTACCATACAGATATGGATTGGGACAACATATGTGACTATTGCGGCTCTGAGATCGAATGCAGCCATCTCTGCCACAGCGACAATTGGTTCCTGAGCTTTATCTGGAGAATAGCCAATTTCATCCACAACCTTCTCGGCATCAGTTCCTACTGCGAATGCGGATTGGCTCATTATTAATCCGTAACAATAAACTCAGAACAAAAAAGCAAAAACCCGACACTTAATTATAGGCAGTTGTTGAAGACTCTATTGCCGAAACCCCTGATAAACTCACAGACGAGCATAAGTCTGAATACAAACAGATTCGGTCAGTTCCTTTTCTTCCTCGGGAAGTTTGTCTGTTGACTGTTCTTCAGTTTGCGTAAGTATGTTTAGTTTTCTTTCAAGTTCGGTCTTGGATTCTGTGCTATTCTCTTGCGGCTCGATGTTGCCATAATGGAAATCTTCAATAAAGTCTGACATAGTATCACTCCTTACCGTTCAGATTGGTTGATGATTTTGGAGAGACGCCGTCAACATCTTCTGTGGG
>CAZDQE010000116.1:0-2500 GCA_964507395.1 uncultured Eubacteriales bacterium
ATGACGGAAAAAGAGCAAACATAATTTCGTGCAAGGGGTTTTTAGAGGTCCCCTACAGTTTAAAATATTCAAAGCTATCCTTATGGCAGATGTGTTCACAGCTTTTAATTGCAACAATTCTTGATATACAAACAGCAACATCTGCCGCTGTTGAATCGTCACAAAAGCAAGAACGATTGATAAGAATTTTTTAGTTTTATGAATCAATTCTCCTATAGAAATGATTACATAATATAATAGTCAAACTGAAAGTCAGCACTCTCGCCTGCAATTCTCAATGAAATATATCCTGATGGGTTTTCAAGGGTAAAAGTCTGTGTCAATTCATTGAGTGTGAATTCATGTACTATTTTGTCATCCTCAAGCAGTACGATTTTAAAGTTTCCTGAATCAACACGTGCATGATTGATTGTAATATCAAATCTGTTGGCGATTAAATTCGTTCCGTAAATTTCCTCAACACCTGTGAATTTATTTGACGAATATGTTGTAGTGTTTGAAATTGAATCTGTAGATTCTGTCAAACCCATAGCACCAATATTCATATTTATGATGTTTTCATCGGTTATAGTCTGCAGAGTGAAATTATCTGCTCCGTTTGTGTCCTCGATGTGTTCAAGGTCATCATTAAGAAACCAGAACACACAAACAACAATTAAAGCCACCGCAAAGATTCCAACAAGTATTTTCTTAGTTTTTTCATTAAGCTTCATAATTTAAATTTCCTTTCAGCTGTGAAAAATTTCTTCCAGCGCCTGTTCAGTGCTGTTTTCAACATATTCTATAAACTCTTTAAGTATTCTGCCACCAATTTTGCGATAGTCCATAGAAAGTACTTTTTCTATTTTCATCTTTCGCGTTTCTTCGGGCACATTGAAAATTGTCAATATATTATTGAGTGCGCCCGATATTCTTGTTTCAAGTGATACTGAATCACCTGCAGTCATAAGAGTTGCGTATTCGATGCCGGAAACGAGAATTTCCGCCTCTGTGAACTGTTCATCAGTCCATCCTGTACAATATTCAGAGTAAACGCTTTTCGACCTTTCAGAGTCATTTTTTCTAATTATTTCAAGTGACATTTCACTCTGATAAGAGGAAATAAAAAAATCTTTTGCAATCTCGTTTTCTTCACAGGCAGATGCCATTGACATCAATTCAAGGCAAACCGCCATTACTGAACTAAAGCCTTCGTCTGCTTCTTCATCTATCAGCTTCCACTGAAATTTGCAGAGCATTTCAACAAGTTCTGCCAGCAAATGCTCTTTTGTAGGAAAGTGGAAAGTAAGATTTCCCGTACTCATCTCAAGCTCATCGCTTATTGCTTTGACGGATGTGTTCGAATAACCGTTTTCAAGAAATTTTCGTGATGCAACACGGACAATCTCAAGCCTTGTCAGCTTAGATTTATCAATTCGAGCCATATTTTTCTCACCTCATATCCTTTAGTACATCTGCTTATTTTGAGTTCTATCCTATTTTAGCACACGTGCTAGTTTTAGTCAATGTACTATTTAACAAAATTTTATTATAATTTTTGGCAAATCAGACAAAAAACCTCTCCAAGTTTTCCCTTGAAGAGGTTTTTAAAATAAAATATATTCTTATTTGTAAAGAGGACCGTATGTTGCACATGCACGATAGTCCTGTCCTTCTTTATCCATACCAAATGCGTTCCATGATGCGGGACGGAAGATTTTTTCTTCAGGTACGTTATGAAGGCTTACGGGAATTCTGAGGATTGATGCAAGAGTGATAAGGTCTGCACCAATGTGACCGTAAGTGATAGAACCGTGGTTAGCACCCCAGTTATTCATTACATCATAAGCTGATTTGAATGCACCCTCACCTGTAAGTCTGGGAGCAAACCATGTACAGGGCCATGTGTAGTCTGTTCTTGCCCAAAGTTTATCAGAAACCTCATCGGGAAGTTTAACTGTGTAACCTTCAGCAATCTGAAGTGTGGGGCCTACACCCTTAACAAGGTTAAGGCGGAGCATTGTAACAGGCATCTCAGCCTTTGTTTCAAAACGTGAAGAATATCCGCCGCCTCTGAAATAGCCGTTATCCGCCGCACACCATGTTGTTGCTTTGAGCATTGCATCAATGTCATCATCGTTAACATTGTACCATTCTTTCATGATGGGGTTACCGTTTTCATCCTTGCTTTCACCGCTGAAATCAAGGCAAGCAGCACCTGAGTTGATAAGGTGGATAAAGCCCTGTGATTCTTTTGCTATGCCTTCAAGGTCATAGCCTGTTGCTTCTTTAACAGCTTCGGGGCTCCAGTATGTACGAACATCAGCGAATGCCTGAGCTCTGTTTGTAAGGAGTTTACCGAAGAGCATTGAGATACCGTTGAGAACGTCATTTTCTGTTGCAAGGATGTAGGGCTCTCTTGCGCCGTTCCAGTCAAATGTAGTATTGAGAAGTGCTTCGGGATAGTCACAGTTGGGATAGAAGTCTGTCCACTGACGCTGACCCTGGAAACCTGCTGCAA
>CAZDQE010000117.1:0-2153 GCA_964507395.1 uncultured Eubacteriales bacterium
CACATCCTTGAAAGAAACCACCGATTGCATCATTACTATCAATGATAGCGACGAAACACCCGAGCTTATGCCGTTGCCTATATCTCTTGCTCACAAGCTTGCAAAAAGACTTACAGAGGTAAGAAAGAACGGAACTCTTCCTTATCTTCGTCCCGACGGTAAAACTCAGGTTACGGTTGAATACGAGGGCGATAAGCCTGTAAGAATCGAAACAGTTGTTATTTCTTCGCAGCACAGTGCAGACGTATCTCTTGAACAGATAAGAAAGGATATCGTTGTAAATGTAATCAAGCCTATTATTCCCGAAGAGCTTATGGATGATGACACTATCATCTATGTTAACCCCACAGGACGTTTTGTAACAGGCGGACCTCACGGCGACAGCGGACTTACAGGCAGAAAGATTATCGTTGACACATACGGCGGATATTCACGTCACGGCGGCGGAGCATTCAGCGGAAAAGACCCCACAAAGGTTGACAGAAGTGCCGCATACGCTGCAAGATACATTGCAAAGAACGTTGTAGCATCAGGCGTTGCTAAAAAATGTGAAGTACAGCTCGCTTACGCAATCGGTGTGGCAAAGCCTGTATCGGTTATGGTTGATACTTTCGGCACAGGTAAGATTGATGACAGTGCGATCGGCTCAATCGTGTCTGAGCTTTTTGACCTTCGTCCGTCAGCGATTATCGACAAGCTTGAGCTGAGAAGACCTATTTACAGTCAGCTTGCTGCTTACGGCCACGTAGGCAGAGAAGATATCGACGTTGTATGGGAAAAAACAGATAAGGCTGAAGCAATCAGAAAAGCAGCAGGTATCGACAATCTTTAATAACACAAAAAGGGGATCCTTAAGGGGATTCCCTGAAATATTTATAATGTGGTGATATAAATGAAAAAATATTTTGCCGTGATTCTTTCGGTTATAATGATATTATCTGTATTTTTTTCATTTGCAATGACTGCAACGGCACAGGAAGGGGAAAAAACAATGCAATTTGGCAGTGACGGAAAACTGAGAATCATGCACGTTACAGACACTCATTTTGGGGATGATAACGCTGATTCTTCCTGCTGGGCAATCGGCTATGCCTGCGATAAGGAAAAGCCTGATATGGCAATAATTACAGGTGACAATGTTCAGAATTGTGAAAATCCCGAAGATACAAAACGCCTTATCGACAAGCTGATGGGCGTTTTTGAGGAAAGAAATATTCCCGTTGCAGTGACCTTCGGCAATCACGATTCCGAAACAGGTGCAATGACAAGGGAAGAGCTGATGGCTTATTATAATACGTATTCCTGCTCTGTTTCGGTTGATGACGGCGAAGCTCTTTCAGGCTGCGGAACCTATAACATTCCCGTTATGTCCTCAGACGGTGAAAAGGTCAAGTTCAACCTCTGGGTGTTTGACTCAAATGACTATGATAAAGACGGTCATTACGGCTGTGTTCAGGCAGATCAGGTTGAGTGGTATAAAAAAACATCAGATGAGCTTAAAAATGAAAACGGCGGCGAGGTTGTTTATTCCCTTGCTTTCCAGCATATTATTGTTCCCGAGGTTTACGATGTTCTGAAAAAGACAGACAAACAGAAGCTGTTTTCTTTTGAGCACATGTATAACAAAGGCGAATATTATATGTTTGACGAGAACGCTGTCAACTACGGCACGCTTAACGAAACACCCTGCTCAGGCTATGAAAACTACGGTCAGTTCGATGCCATGGTAGAAAAAGGTGACGTGCTTGCAATGTTTACAGGTCACGACCATTCAAACGCTTTCGGTGTGCAGAATCAGGGGATTGACATTGTAAATTCCCTCAGCACCCGTTATAATAACGAGCGTTATTCGACTCTTTACGGCTACAGAATGATTGTAGTTGATGAAAATGACACATCTGACTATTCAACCTATGCCGTTCATTGGTACGATATGCTTACTCTTAAGGATGCACTTCAGGTAGAGGATGACTACGGCAGAGGCATTGCTCTCAAAATCAATTGCCTTGGCTTCTTCCAGAAATTCTTTGATAATTTCTACCGCACCTTTGCACATACCGTAACAGGCAGACAGATTACATACGCAGAAAGATAAATAAAAGGGGACTTCTAAAAACCTATTGTATAAAATATGTTTAGAAATTTTTTCGTCA
>CAZDQE010000118.1:0-2070 GCA_964507395.1 uncultured Eubacteriales bacterium
CCAAAATCAAGCCATTTTGTCAAGACAGAGAAACGTCCCCTGTCTTCCTCGCTTTTTATCTCACGCTGTCATAAATTTCATAGAAATTGCCTATAAAGGCGGTTGCAGCACCCTTGCCATACGAAATCAGACACCATGTGTCACTGTCAAACTTACCTGATTTTTCGTTATACTGAAGTCCTGCCATCACAAAGTTTGCAGGGTTTGCAACATATCCGGCAGCATCATTCATCAGATCCATGATAATAATATCTTCACCTGTATATTCCCTGACAGGTTTAAGAGCAAAGCCGTCTGCACCGCTTCCGCCTAAAAGAAGTTCACCGAAGGTTTCACCGGGGCTCATGTAAACTTTCATGCAGTCGCCTATTTCAAGGTAGCCCACTTCAGAAACTGTATAGTAATTTCCTTTTTTATCTTTCAGAACAAAATTGTCTGCAACAGATGTTTTGCCGAGAAGCGCAATAATGTTGTTGTCAATTTCTACACAGAACTGCTTGCATTTAACATTAAGCACAGGCTCAACCTCTTTTTCTTCAACCGTGGGAAGACCTTCATACCACACGGTATAATTCTGCTGACCTGCATATTCCTCTACACCGAGTCTGTCGCCTGTTTCTTCATTGAGTCTTATTCTTTCTTCCTCGCTCATGCTCATACCGAGAAGTATGTAACCAATTTCATAGCCGTAACGCAGAGCAGTATAATGAGCGTTTCCGTCTACGCCGTCACCTGTGTAATGTCTTGAAGAAGTAACTGTCGAAACGTTGCCCTGAATATAGATAAAATTATAACCCGCATCGTTTATAACCTTTTCTGCATACCAGATAAAATCCGCGGTAAACTTCTTATCAAAAGAAAGAAGCTTATCAGGGTCTGCCGATGCCCAGTCATAGCTTGAAGATTCAGGATGACAGCCGAAAGTTGCAACTATTGTGGGAGTTTTTTCTGTATCAGCAGGCACAAACTCAAGCTTATACATATTCGTATCAAGAGAAATAGGTGCAGTTCTGTCATTTACATAATTTTTGACATCGGTTTTTGAATAGTAAAGCTTACCTGTTGTCATGTCAGCAAGAGCATCCTCAACCGCCTTCTTTGCACCTGATACCAAAGACTCAATAAATGAACGCTCAACGCCGTATTTTACGTTATCACTGAAAGCGTTATTTAAAATGCAGCCTATAGGGTCTGTCCACACGCCCTGAGAGTCAATGCCTGTATGTATATGAGTGCAGGAAACATTGATGCTGACAATGTTATATTTTTCAGCAACGTCTTTAAGTCCCTCGCGGATAAGCCTTACATCTGCATTTGCAAGTCCCATGGCATCAACTGCGATAAACACAACATTACCCCTACCTGAGCCGTCATTCATAACAATTGCTCTTGCCATAAGGTCCTCTTTGTTGCCGTCATCGTCAGTATACATGTCATCCCCGAAAACATAAGGCAGATATGCACCCTTTGCATATTTTTTTGTGCCGAAATCAGAGGGCAGAACAGATGCTCTTCCGTAACCCAGACTCCACACCTTGTCACCCTGAGGCGTGTCAATAAAAGTATCCGTGCCTGAATAAAAATTTTCGTATTTTTCAATATCAAAATCTTCAAAACTTCCAACAGCAGCAGAATCAGGAATAACTAAATTCAGCGCATTGCCGAGGATATCGTTAATTAAAAGGTTGCTGAGGAAATTCAGCACTTTTGAAAGCTTGATTTTAATCTGCAAGGATTTGTCTTCCTCTGCCTCTGATTGTGCTACATACTCAAGAGCTGATGCGTATGTTGTTTCTTTTTCTGTTGTTGCAAAAACAAAATGAGGTGTGATAATACAACAACAAAGAACAAGTGAAATAATAACTTTAAGTGTTTTTTTCATGGTTTTTCTCCTTTTACATCTTTAAATTAATTTTATCATAAACAAACTATATACACAACGCAAACACAGAGGCCGCTCCCTTGTGTTTGCCCGCTCATTTCTTATGGGCTTGCTTTGCTGTGCCCCTTTTCAGTTCTTGTTAAGGTCGGTTTTCACGCTAACCGTCCTCTGTGTTTTTTTGTTTTTTA
>CAZDQE010000119.1:0-1945 GCA_964507395.1 uncultured Eubacteriales bacterium
ATATCACAGGTATGAAAGCATCTCAGGGTATCCTCACAGTTCGTGGCGGTATGACATCACACGCAGCTGTTGTTGCTCGTGGTATGGGTACATGCTGTGTATCAGGTTGCGGCGAAATCAAAATGGACGAAGAAAACAAGAAGTTTGAACTCGCCGGTAAGGTTTACAACGAAGGCGACTACATCTCAATCGACGGTTCAACAGGTAACATCTATGAAGGTATCATCCCCACAGTAGATGCAGAAATCGCCGGTGAATTCGGCAGAATCATGGATTGGGCTGACAAGTACAGAACTCTTAAAGTTCGTACAAACGCAGACACACCTGCAGACGCTAAGAAAGCTCGTGAACTCGGTGCAGAAGGTATCGGTCTTTGCCGTACAGAGCACATGTTCTTCGAAGCAGAAAGAATCGCTGCATTCCGTGAAATGATTTGTTCAGACACAGTTGAAGAGAGAGAAGCAGCTCTTGAGAAGATTCTTCCCTATCAGCAGGGCGACTTTGAAGCTCTCTACGAGGCACTTGAAGGTAACCCCGTTACAATCCGTTTCCTCGATCCTCCTCTCCACGAGTTCGTTCCCACAGAAGAAGCTGACATCAAACTCCTTGCAGATTCACAGGGCAAGTCAGTTGAAGATATTAAAGCAATCATCGCATCACTTCACGAGTTCAACCCCATGATGGGTCACCGTGGTTGCCGTCTTGCTGTAACATATCCTGAAATCGCAGCAATGCAGACAAAGGCAGTTATCCGCGCAGCAATCAACGTTCAGAAAGCACACGCTGACTGGAATGTTGTTCCCGAAATCATGATTCCCCTTATCGGCGACGTTAAGGAACTCAAGTTCGTTAAGAAGGTAGTTGTTGACACAGCTGATGCAGAAATCGCAGCAGCAGGCTCAGACCTCAAATACGAAGTTGGTACAATGATCGAAATCCCCAGAGCTTGTCTTACAGCTGACGAAGTAGCTAAAGAAGCTGACTTCTTCTGCTTCGGTACAAACGACCTTACACAGATGACATACGGCTTCAGCCGTGATGATGCCGGTAAGTTCCTTACAGCTTACTATGACAGCAAGATCTTCGAAAACGATCCCTTTGCAAAGCTTGACCAGAACGGCGTAGGCGCTCTTATGGAAATGGCAGTAGCAAAAGGTAAAGCAAGCGGCAAAGAGCTCCACTACGGTATCTGCGGTGAACACGGCGGTGACCCCGTATCAGTTGAATTCTGCCACAAGATTGGCCTCAACTATGTATCATGCTCACCCTTCCGCGTGCCGATCGCTCGCCTCGCAGCAGCACAGGCAGCTATCAAGGACTAACGGAGAACTTCTTCAAGTTTGCCGAATTTACTCTCACGATAGCGGATGCACAGGAATATGTCTATTCCATATCCCCGACCCGCAGAGTAAAGGCTTGGCGAGATATTGAAGTAAAACTCTATATTTAAAATGAACTCCCTTTGTCAGAAATGACAGAGGGAGTTTTTGCATAAGTCCGATTTTTGGGATAGTGAATCGTAGGTTGCAGTTGAATTTTGTAATGAAGTGATTTATACTATAGATAAAGAGGTGAGAAACAATGATTATTTCTGACGGAAAAAATAATTTCAAAAATAATGAGTATTCTTTTTGGGAGTGGTCTGCACCTATTTTGCAAACCTATGATGAGGTTATAGCAACAATAAAGGAACTCAAATTGCAAGGCAGAGTGATTAAAAACTTCTACACAGTTGGTATGGGATATAATTGGACAGAAGATAATATAGGTGAAGCGATTTATAATTCATTGGAAGAAATGATTAATTCAAAACAAATATCTGCTGAAGGTCCTTTCCCGTTTTTACCTGACGGTGTATATATTTCAAGATACGCTGAAATTGACGAACCATTTTTAATTGAGTTTGAAGACGGAGACATTCTTTGTATTGATTATAGCGAAGGCA
>CAZDQE010000120.1:0-1669 GCA_964507395.1 uncultured Eubacteriales bacterium
CACTTATCGGCTCTGACAGCCATACACCCACAGGCGGCGGTATCGGTATGATTGCCATCGGTGCAGGCGGTCTTGATGTTGCTGTTGCTATGGGCGGCGGAGCTTACTACATAACTATTCCCAAAACTGTTAAAATTGAGCTCAAAGGTAAACTTTCTCCCTGGGTTGCAGCAAAAGATATAATTCTTGAGGTTCTCAGAATCATGTCTGTTAAAGGCGGTGTCGGTAAAATCATCGAATACTGCGGTGATGGTGTAAAAACACTCTCTGTTCCCGAAAGAGCTACAATCACAAACATGGGTGCTGAACTCGGTGCAACAACATCAGTTTTCCCGTCAGATGAAATCACGAGAGAATTCCTTAAGGCTCAGGGTAGAGAAGAGGATTATGTTGAGCTTTCAGCTGATGAAGATGCAGTATACGATGAAGAAATCGTTATTGACCTTTCCTCTCTTAAACCAATGGCAGCTTGTCCTCACATGCCCGACCGCGTAAAAACAGTTGAAGAAATCGGTGAAATCAAGGTTGATCAGGTTTGCATCGGTTCATGCACAAACTCATCATACGTTGACATGATGAAGGTTGCGGCAATTCTCAAGGGCAGAAAAGTATCTCCTGATGTAAGCCTTGCAATCGCTCCCGGTTCAATGCAGGTTCTTCACATGCTCGCAACTAACGGAGCTCTTGCTGACATGCTTGCCGCAGGTGCAAGAATTCTCGAAAGTGCTTGCGGTCCCTGTATCGGCATGGGTCAGTCACCCAACTCAAACGGTGTTTCTCTCAGAACATTCAACAGAAACTTTGAAGGCAGAAGCGGTACTGCAGACGCAGGAATCTACCTTGTAAGCCCCGAGGTTGCTGCTGCAAGTGCAATCACAGGTGTATTTACTGACCCCAGAAAACTCGGTGAAGCTCCTGTTATCAAGATGCCCGAAAAATTTGATATCAATGACAGCATGGTTCTCCTCCCTGCAAGCGAAGAAGAAGCTGATGCGGTTGAAGTAAAATACGGTCCCAACATCAAACCCTTCCCTGTAGGAGAAGCTCTTGGTGAAAAAATCGAAGCAAAAGCCATTCTCAAGGTTGGCGATAACATTACAACTGACCACATCATGCCTGCAGGTGCAAAGATTCTCCCCTACCGTTCAAACATTCCTTTCCTTTCAAACTTCTGCTTCAAACAGTGTGACGAACACTTTGCAGAAAATTGCAAGAAAGAAGGAAAAGGAATCATCATCGGCGGTGCAAACTACGGTCAGGGCTCTTCAAGAGAGCACGCAGCACTTGTTCCTCTTTACCTCGGAATCAAGAGTGTGGTTGCAAAATCATTTGCAAGAATCCATCAGGCAAATCTCATCAATGCAGGTATCGTCCCCTTCACATTCGCAAATCCCGACGACTACGATAAGATTGAGCAAGGCGATGAGCTCGCTATTGAAAACATCAGAAATTCTATCAGCGACAAAAAAGACATCACTCTCAAAAACCTCACAAAGAACGAAGAATATCCCCTCTCTTATGAATTCTCAGAGCGTCAGACTGACATGATTCTTGCAGGCGGACTTCTGAACTACACAAGAGAAAAAGTATAATTAAAGGAGTTTTTATAATGACAGAACAGCAGATTAAAGCAGCAACAGAAAAATTTGAAGCCCTCATCAGAGAACAG
>CAZDQE010000121.1:0-1610 GCA_964507395.1 uncultured Eubacteriales bacterium
GTTACATCAGCACAGCATGAAAGGCTGACAAAAGCCGAATAGGGTGCACCTGTTTCGCCCTCATTTTTAATATCGTGATATATTCCGTCTATAACGGTGTTTGAGCGTCTGACCAGAATACCTCTTGCATAATAGTTATACTCAGAAGGGGCACCATTTGCAAGAGTTGTGAAATTGCCGCCTTTTACGGTTAATATTTCGGTGTCAATGGGATAAGCCGTCGCAGCGGTAATTGCATCAAAGTCCCATATAAGAGGAGTGTCCGGTGAAATGCTTCCGTTTTCGTCAACAAGGATGACATCCGTCTGACTGCTGCCGGAATTCTGGTTTGCACCCTTGCGGATATATCGCTTAACATTAGAATCAGTAAGCACAACAAGGCTCTTGCTCTCAAGCGTAGTGCCGATATTTGTCGCATCGATTTTGAGAGAAGAAACCTTATCGGTTATATTTATTCCACCCTGTGACGGGGCAATATTGAATATCCATGCACTTCTGTTTTCGACCTCTGTGTCATCAATTATAAAGCTTGCGGTTGACCAGTCGGTATTTGTCCTGATGTAAGCGGTTTTGTTCGCACCGCCGATATAATATGTTGCACTTTCATTTGCAAAAACGCTTAAACCATTTGTGTTTGCATATTCATGGGTTTTTACAATAGCTTCAAAGTCATCTGTTTTGCCGTCACCCACAGCCCCGAAATCCTCATATGTTACATAATCCGAGAAGGTTTTATTGAACTCATAACCGTCTTTAAAATCGAAAATTCCTTGTGAAGTGAGCAAAACTTCGTCTGCAAAGAAAGTTATTCCTCTTGAGATTCCTGCGCCTGAGCTACCCGTAATATAAACATTACCGTTTTCGACCTTAAGGCTGAAAATGTCCGCATCATTCAGAGCTGCTTCAATTATAAAGGCTTTTGAGACAGCGTTTTCTTCTGCGTAAATCCTCTGACCGCATGCCTTATAAAGCTCATCGCAAAGAGTTTCGGCGGCATTGGAGTATAGAGTGCCGTCTGCACAATCGGGAGTAATAACGCAGTATTCGTCAACAGACACACCGTTTACAGTTATCCCGTCAAGAGGTCTCACAATATACGGGCTCTCGAAGTTGCCTTTTTTAAGTTCATTTTTAAGCTCCGCTTCAGAGAATATCTGCGAAAATGTGGCAGTGAAAACAGAAGCAACGCACATTATCACCGCAATTATTCGTGAAAACATTTTTTTCATCCCCTTTAAAAACTTTTTACTGTTATAACGCTTCCGATAACTTAGTTAAAAAGACTTGTTATATTTCTATTATATCTTTCAAATTGACGTTTTGCAAGAGAAAGTATTAAAAAATCACTTTTAAAAATCGGATAACAAAAATACCGTTGTTTCATTTTTTGAAGAGCGGTGTATTCTTATCATATTATGCTTGATTACAAAGGCGGATTTAAATTCTCCGCAGAAATATTAAAGCGTATGAAAGAACAGACACAGCCGAGTCTGAGACAGAAAATAAAGCAAGCTTTGAAAAGAAGAAAATGATTGTGAACTGCTTAATCAAACGGGTTGAAGTCAGCAGAGGATACAAACTGAAAGTTGAGTTTAATATTGACTTTGAGC
>CAZDQE010000122.1:0-1533 GCA_964507395.1 uncultured Eubacteriales bacterium
TGCACAAAGCCAAAGGATACATAAAAGGCGAACACAGTTCGCCTCTACGATAATATAGATAAATTACAATTTATCTTTGAAAGAGGTGGAGTGCATGGCGAAATCGAAAACTGAAAAATCGAAATTACTTACCTTTACATATGTGTGCCTGTGCTTTGCACTTGTGCCGCTGACATCAGATTACATCTGCACGGTATTTTCTCTTGCAATGCCCTTTGTTTACAAGAAAAATATCGGCAACCCTTTAAATGCCGTTAACCGTTCCTCAAAGCAGACCTTGTTTTTCGGAGCATTTCTTCTAATGCAGTTTATTCAGGTTCTGAATTCGGATTTTAAGGTGTCAGCTTTTGGATTTGCACTGTTGTGGTTTGTGATGTTCATGGGTTACATATTTGTGTCAGACCTTGCAGACACAAAAGAGAAGATAGAAAAAATTCTGTTTACATCGACAGTTGCAGGCGGTATTGCCGGTGGAATCGGCGTTGTTCAGATGGGTCTTTACCATTACGGCGGTATTGTAAATGAAAAACTGAGATTTATTTTCAATCCACTGTGGGATATTTTCCATGAAGCTGTCGTGAAATTGATGGCAGTAATTTTCCCTGACTCTCTTGCGGCACATTTTGGTGTGGATTTCGATACAGCAAAGGTTTCGTCCTTTGCAACAAGAGCCTGTTCTACCTTCAGCAACCCTATTTTCTTTGCAATGTTCCTTGTGGTTGTTCTGCCGATTGCACTTCACTGCTTCTTCCAGCTTAAAGAAAACAAGGCGAAAAGGGCAGTCAGCTTTTTCTGTGTTCTCGCTATAGTCGCAGGAATTGCTTTCAGCTATTCGAGGGGCGCATACCTTGCAGCCATGGTTACGATTTTTGTAACACTTTTCTGCGAGAAAAAGCAGACAATCACAACTGTTTGTCTTGCACCTGTTGTTTTGCTTGTCATTCCCTCTGGTGTTTACAAAAGGCTCTTGTCACTCGTTACAGACAGAGAAGATATTTCACTCACAACCCATGCGAAAATTTATCAGGCAGCATTTGAAACGATCAAGGAGCACTGGCTTTTCGGTATTGGCACGGGAAATGCAGGCTTTGAGGAAATTCTCCACAACGATTACGGAATTAAACAGCCTCATGCACACAACATTTTCCTTGAATTTTTAATTGAGGGCGGAATTATAGGTGCAGGACTGTTTGTGATTTCACTTTTGCTTTTAATTATCGGCATGATAAAAATTGCAGTAAAACTGAAAGAAGCAAGACCGATTGCGGTTACACTGATAGCTTCTGTTGCAGGTCTTGTGTGCTGCGGAATGTTTGATTTTATTTTCTACGGACCGAAACCCATACAGATTTTCTTCTTGCTTGCAGGTCTGATTGAGGCGGTTAGAAAACTGTACGAAAAACAACTTTCAGGAGATGAAAGATTTGAGTTTGAGGAGAGTTTGGACAAATAGATAAAATGTTTGATTTAAATTGTATACTATTGCAAAGATTTTGAACGAAGCTGTGGCGGAAATATTCCCGCCAAAACCAT